>QCFJ01000021.1 GCA_003280265.1 Prochlorococcus sp. AG-363-G03
TTTTACTGATAGCTAATTAAAGGGCAAGGATTGACCTAAGTTAGCCCTAATGGTTCTGACTTGGATATGTCCAAGATTGAGAAACGTACAAAAGAGCAAAACACTCCAAGATGTGAGCCAACTAATTAAAAACTGGGACTATATGAATTAATAGGTATAGAAAATACGGGTGGAGCTGGAGAAAGATTGCTGATATTTATGGTATTTCTCCTTCTACTGTTCGCCGGTGGTCAATGGCTTAAAAATTAGAGTTTCACCAAGTAGGAAATAAACCAAGCGGCAAAAATAATTTTTCCCAAAATGAGATATGGAACAAACTTAAAAGCCTTCTTTTCGAATGCTGCTTTATCAAATGCTGGTTTATCAGTTGAAGTCATGAGAAAGAAGCAACTGAATTTCTAGCGGGGTTAAATCACTATTTTCTATTCCCCAAAGCTCACCTTTGTCTGAAGCTTCAAGGATGGATTCGTAAAAATCAGGTGAAAAATTTTTAGGCATTGTGCTAATTAAACGATTACAGAAGTAGCAACATCAAATGAACCTGATGCAAGGATTAGCGCAGGGATACAAAAAAGAGCTAGGAACTTCGCTGCTGAAGAATTATTGATTGAAGTCATTACGGTATGGGGTGAAAGTTTTTCGGTGAGACAGGGGTTGAACATTCCATTCACCGGTGCGGTAAATATAAAAAGTACTCTTGAAGTATTGATGTTCGGTTGAGGTAGTGCTTTCCTACTCCCATCTATTAAAAAGAAGGATTAGACCAAAGGTGTAAGAAAGGAGGTTTTATGAAACTCTTTACTCCCTTCACCATCCCAAAAAAAGATAACTGCGATCTTTGCAGGATTAGAAAGAATAATCACAAGGGAGGCAAATAGCCTCTCTTTTTTATGTACTCGGAGGATTAACCCTTCTCACCCTGAATTTTTTAGGCGATTAATTTATTTACCTATCAAGTATTTCCATGCACTCTTAGCGTTATTCCTAATGCTTTGTGGATTTGATATATATTAAAAACTAAAAATTTCCACGAAGAATTTTTAAAATATGCCTTAAGATGTTGATTCTAAATAGATCAAAATGAATAAGAATACTAAAAATACTATTATCACTATTGTCTTAGTTGTTCTGATTGGGATAATCCTCTATAAAGTTTTATTTGCTTTTATCTTGCCAATTATTCTTTTTGTTGTTCTAATGTCTATTTTAAAAGGATTGATTAAAGGCTTTGATGAAGATCAAGAACCAGCAAATTCCGAATTGCTAGATAATAATCTTAATGCAAACTCTGGTGGAAATGTTGTAACAATAAATCTAGAAGATTAAACCAATAAAAAAGGGGTTCTGCGTCTTCTAATTTGTTTGATGCTTTAAGACTTTTTATTTCCTATCCAGTCTTCTGGCTTTTTCATCATCCAATCCATAATTCCATTACTATCCATATTCTTAGAGCTAAGGCTAAAGGCAACGATAAATAAAAGACTAAACGAAATTATAATTACGAGTAAAAGAGGGCTTATGCCCATTTCAGAAAGAGTAAGACTAAAAAGATATTGCATAATTAGAAAGTGAAATTTTTTTAATTGGAATTTTAAAACTAAAGTTTGTTAGGTTGATTATCCATGCCACAAGATGTCAGATGATTCACTTTTATCCATAGCGATGAATTGTTGAAACATTGTTTCTTCATATAACCTTCTTAGTTCTATTTCATTAGCTTTTGCCGCCATAGTCTTAGCTAATTTTCTAGCTATTTCCTTATGATTAGATTCCTGTTCCATATTTTCAGAATTAAATTAATTAATTAGCCTTTTATAGAATAACTATCTCTTTTCTTTTGTTATTTTTTACATAATGTATTTCGTGTGTATCAATATTAGCTAGTTAAATGAAAATTCTTATATAGGAAGAACAAAAGGGGGGCATAGCCCCCAAGATAAATCGACTGTCAACCGAGCTTTTACATTAAATGTTCGACAGGGAGGTATTGGTTAATTCCAAGTTGAAAGATCTGTAGTTCCTTGTGATCTTTGCATCCAGGAAATTTTCCAAGTGCCATCTATTTTCTTGAAAATCAATGAATAACTAGATAAATCATTGTTTAGCTCACCTTTGTAGCTAAATGCTTCTTTCAAGGTGAATGCAGCAAAGCCCCAATCAGAATTAGCTTCTAATCGATGAATCTTTACTAATTCGGAGAGTTCAATAACCAAATCTTTACTGTCATACATTCCTGCAAGACCCTCTGCAGTTATGGGGTTGCCACTTGGCCTTATAGCCAAGAAATCATTTGTAGTGTTAGATGGTAAAAATGTCTTGTTTTGAGCTCTATCCGTAAAACCTTGAATAAGTGCTTCTAGTTGCTGTGAATCTGAGGACAATGTTCTTAATGTATTTCGCTAGAGCATCTCACAAAGTGAGCCCCATTTACCGCACTAATTAGATAAATTGTATTGAAGAACCTCTGACTTAAATTTGACTAAAGCGAAGCTCACATTACTTTTTGATGGTGGATGCCCTCTTTGTTTAAGAGAGGTCAAATTCTTAAGATCTAGAGATACACTTAAAAATATTAGTTTTGTAGATATTGATTCATCAGATTATGAGCCAGATATTTATTCAGGAATAAGTTACAAGGATGCAATGGGTCGAATACATGCAATTAATGAATCAGGTGAAATCCTTAGAGATGTCACGGTTTTCAGAGAAGCATATCGATTAGTTGGACTGGGGTGGATATACGCTCCAACAAGATGGCCAGTATTAGGTCAATTAATAAATCAAGTTTATAAAATATGGGCACAATGGCGTCTACCTCTAACCAGACGTCCATCTCTAGAGCAACTTTGTAAAGAAAAAGAATTTTGCAAAAGGAAATAGTCGAATATAGACAGGTCCTCTATGGTGATCAGCTTAAAAGCAATAAAAAAAGTCCCTTCCGTAATGACAGAGAAGAGACCTTTTTATTAGATTAAAAATTAGGACTAAACAATTCCAGGGATGATCCAGCCTGTTATTCCGTAGTTAATGACTGCAGCAAAGAAACCCATCATCGCGAGACGACCGTTCATTTGCTCAGCTGTTTTCCAGTAGTTAGTTTCTTTGTTCATTACACTAAACCTGGAATGATTTGTCCGGTTGTTAGGTAAGCGCCAATAAGGGCTAAGCATCCAACAGAGGCAGCTAGACCATTGAGTCGTTCAGCAAACACTTTGCCTTCTTCGACTTTTGGTGTTTCAGTGGTTTGACTTTTCATTAAACGAAACCTGGGATGATTTGACCTGTTGTGGCATAGGCACCGACTAGAGCGATGCAACCAAATAATGCTGCATAGCCGTTAAGTCTTTCTGCAGTTACCTTTTCAGGATCAATGTTTCTGTTGTTGTTTTGAGTAGTCATTAAACGACACCTGGGATAAGTTGACCGGTTGTTAGGTAGATACCTGTTAGCAGAACGAAAGCCATCATGGCTGGTCTGCCGATGCTTCTTTCTAGAATTGTTTTGTTAGATGGTTGCATTGTTATGAGTAGTTATTGGTTTAGAAAATTCCAGGAATGATTTGACCTGTTGTTGCATAGGCACCGAAGGCTGCAACGAAGCCAAGCATTGCTGCCCAACCGTTAAACTTTTCTGCTTCTGGAGTCATTAGTGGAATTGCGTTGATGTGAATGAAGTTAAAGTATTAAATTTCTAAACGAAAGATACGGTCATGTACGGCTTCTTCTAAAAATCAATAGAAATAAGTATAAAAACCCTATGGTAGCAACTAGTTAGAGAGATTTTTTTCAATGATTAGATCTATTGATGACTCTAATAAGTATAAATAGCCCGAACTGGTTAGCCCTACTTCAACCGTCCTACAGCACTTGAGACCTCTTTTTTATGTTAGGTAAGTCTTTTAATCCAACCCAAAAAAACTTTTAGTCATGCTTGCATTCAATAAAATCACTGCTGCAAAACTAATTGTTCTCTGGAATCTTCCTGCACTTCTTTTCTTAGCTGGTGCTTTTGAAGTTGGTACTACCGTATTTGCTTAATTAACAATGACATCATCCAATAAAAGCCCAAATAATTGGTCCGAGTGGAACAACACAAAGCATTTCACTGATTATTCAAGAGATTCAGGAACAGGCAAATTTGTTCGCTTTACTATTGCAGCCTTACTCTTTGTTCCTGTTGGCTTCCTTGCTTACATGACCACTATTTAAATTTCAAATACAATCGGGAACAATTGTTCTAACAACTTTTTTTTGATTAAGTTGCCATAAATGAAAAGCCAATAAAAGTCAGTGCTAACGACGAAAAGATCAACAGTAGTTCAGTAAATTTCATTAGTCTCTGTAGCCTAAGAACAATTCATCTGGTCTTGGTGAAGTCATAGGTTTGGAGCAGAAACCAAACTGCAAGCACTCCATTTCCTCATCATTTACGAACTCGTGATCATGTTTAGGCAAATTGAGAATAGATTCTCTTACTTTGTGAAATAGATGATTAAAGGGATTTCCGCAGGACATAGCTAAACCTCCTATCGATCTCTATCCATATCTAGTCCAACCACATGCTGAGTGACATGAGGGAGATCACTCAAGTATTTTTGCTGATATTTCTATTTCTCATTTATGAAACTAGTAACTTTTCTGCAAGTAGAACTTTAAATTCCTGGATCATTCATTTCTGTTTCGTTCGTTTTTAGTGCCCCATTGCTCAAGTTCTGTTTAAAACACATGTTTAGATTGTTAAGTTGTTTAGGATTTAACTAAGGTAAACAAGGTAAAAAGATAAACAGGTACTTATTTAATACAAGAACTAATGTCTGATTGAAAGATGATCCTGAATCAGTGTGATCCATCAAGCAGAAGAGTGTATTGCAATAGCCTTTTTTGAAGCAAGTAGAGAAGCTAAAGTACCCTTTATACCTGAATATTTACTGTGCGAAGAGTTCCTTCATCAGTTGCGATCACATCAATAAGAGTCTGCCCGTCGTCAGTTTCTCCAGCGATATATCTACGTTGAGCTAATTGAGCGAGTACATAAAACTCACCAGCATTTTCAATATTTTTATTTCTAGTCATAAACCTTTCTAGCTACTTTCTGGTCATTCGGTAAGTGACGTAAAAGAACAATCCAAGTACTGCAAGATTTGCAAGGGCATAGGTGATTGCTATTCCCATTAGCTATTAGCCTTATTTTTTCTAAGAAAATAAACCCAAGTACAAAAGCCAATTAACAAGGTTGCATCAAGAGCAAGATGCCAAGGAGCTAATAGGTTATGGACAAGTTCGTTCATTATTAATCCTCAGCATCAACGAAAGCTCGCGTGACTTTAATTAGTTTTTTACAAGCTTGAAAACTACCTGCCAAGGTCAAAAGCACGGCAATTATAAGAACAACTCCGGTGTAATAACCTTTTAAACCCAAACCATATAAAAACAATAAGGCTGTCAACGTCCAACCAATAGTTGTAGAAATACCTTTTTCATTCTTTCCTTCGAAGAATTGATCTAATCCAACAGGCCAACCAATTATCAACATTAATATTGAAGCAAGAGCCTTTTTCTCTTTTCTTCTGAGCATTTTGGGAAGTGGTTTATAAAGCAATATTGCCTTACTTCATCGCTATCGCCCAGCGGTTAGGGAGAGTAGTAAGAAGCGGTTCATTTTAATTCTCTTAACACAGTTCGTGAAAATTCAAAAACTCCCTGAACGAGCACCCTTGAATAGACGGAAGTAATTGCTAATGTCCAATAAACCAATGGAATAACAAGGAGAATCCACCAAAGCCTGAAAATATTTGACCAGATAAAATTTAAAGTTGGTATAACTCCAACAAATATCAAGCTTAAAAGAAAAGCCAATATCAATACAAATTTCTTACCACCTTTCGTCTTGATAAATGTCAGTAAAGGTCTTATAAATTCTTCAGGTAGCAAATCTCCCCAACGAGATGGTCGATACTTTATCCAAAAGCCCATATCTTTTCTTATCTGTCTGTCATATGCTTCAAGAATTTCTTTTAATGTCTTCTTATTAGTCAAGCGGTTCATCACCAAAGCCTCCTTTTACCAGTCCAGTTATATAGCAACCAAATTACAAACCCCACCATAAACAAAGGCATAAAACTATCGAGTAATAAATAGGCTGAATAGACGATTAATGGAAAGAAGATGACACGTTTTATATTTAGACGTCTACCTCTAGATAATTTTTTGAATGGTTTAAGGAAGAAGCGGTTCATTATTTACCTTTTAGTAATCCATAAGTACACAAAACTGGGTTTGCAATTAGAACGACCCAAAATGGTGGAGGTGGACCAGCATCAACAATAACTCCTGCATTAAGAGTATTGAATATTGCAACTATTAAGAAGCAAAACATTAATGCCAATTCACCTAGTAAAACTTTCTTGGCAGATTCGTGATCTCTGATGGAACTAGAAATTATCAATAAGAAGCCAATACCTATATTTGTTGCTGCAACAACATCTGCTGTCCCTCTAATAAATAACAATGTTTCTGCTGAGACTGATGGGGCAATGGTATCAATAGAAAAAATCAACAGGTTTATTAGCAGTACACCCAATAAAAAGTGAAGAGATCCAACAGTTTTTAGGATTGTTTTTATTTTCATTAATAGAATCCGATAGTCGAAGTCGAAGGCTTGTTGGTTCTCACTCAGCATTAAAGCATTTTTAATAACTAATGACATCTATTACATGCGCTTTGGGTTGGCTTTTGCTGTGCTTATGGTTCCACTAATGCTATTTATCTGGTCGTTAGATACTAATAAAGCAAGAATTAAGAGGTATAGAAGTTATTGCTGGAGCTGGAAAAAAATTGCAACTATTTATAATGTCTCCCCGACAACAGTTAGAAGGTGGTCTATACCTAAATAAATACTTTATCTAACATGGCAAAGGCATTTCGTGTTGATGCAGGATTTGATAACCCTGATGTAAGCCGGACATTTTTGTGGATTCAGTTTGGTGTCTTTACTGGATTAAATGTTCTTTTTCTAGTTATGTTCATTTTATATAAATTCAATCCTTCTTTTCATAGTGTGATCACTGGAAGACCTTTGTAGCTTCCTCATCAGTTTGTGGTCTATGGCCTAATAAGTTCCCTTTTTACGACAATTTAAGTAGTGCTTTCTTACACCCTTTTTCTAATCCTTCTTTTTACTTGTAGGGAGTAGGAAAGCACTACTTAAATTGTCGTAATGTCGGCTTTACCTACTTATTCTTATTTGTTATCCTTTTTGTACGTTCGCCCCAGATTATGGGGTGCATGAGATGGAAGTAGGGAACGGGATTTCCAGTAATTGAATAGGTCATGAACAACCTAGCTTTAACTAAAAAGCGTATTAAGAAAGCAGAGAGGCTTCACGCTGCTCAACTTGCAACATTTAAGAAAGGAGTATTTACTTCTTACAAATCTTCAGTTTTTGAAGAAAGACAAAAGCAAGCTCGTGAAGAAGTTGCAGCAATGGATTCTTAATTTAGAATTTAATTGTTGACAGTCGATCGGTAGGGGGCAGTTAGCCCCCTATTTTTTTGGTATAAATCAACTACAGCACTTCGACTGGCTGGTAGTAAGTAATCAAACATTAGTAATCGCTATGACTGAAGAATGGAAACCAACAGCCGATCAAATAAATGGGGTCATTAGCAGCAGTTGTGAATTTATTAAAGACGAAGCCAATGACTTACTGGAAGAAATCCAATGTCTTCCCGACTACATAGCTGGAATTTTGAAATCAATAGCCAGTGATTTTGAGAGTAAGGAAAAGAAAGATGCATGAAATAGAAGAGGATCCACTATTCCTTCAGGTCAAATCCAGAGACACGGTTCTAGTTGGCGAGGATGAAATCTGCAAAGTTCTCTCATTTGTTGGAGGTGCTAGAGATCCATTAGCCCCGACTCTTTTCCAAGTCGCAAATGTAGATACAGGCGAAATTAAATTTGTGCATGGGGAGGAAGTAAGAGAAATAGTTTCAACGTACAAGCAAGAAGTACAAAAAAGACTTGAATCTTCTACTGAAGGGCCACTAAGTGCCTTACTTCCAACCGTTGAAAACTATGAGAAAAAAATATGCAAAAAGAAATTAAGTGGGAATTAGACAGAACCGACAAAAATAACCAACAAGAAACCCCTCTAGAAATTCCAATAACTAAAGGGGTTATTAAATTGACTCGTACTATATGAAGTCAATCTATGTCTTGATGAGGTTTGGCCTCAATTAATTTATAGGTGAAATCAGCTTAGGAAACAAGCAAAGCTTGGAAAGCCCTACCTCAACCGGCCTAGAGGAATAATGAATTTCTAGTTATATTAACTGAACATTGGTTATCAGTGAGCATTGATCCAATGAGAGTTAAGGAAGGTGTACTGCATAGCAACTTCCTTTTCTCGCTAAACCTTTTCTCTAATTAGAAATGACTTCAAGTGATAAGGCTGATAATCATTGGTCTGATTATTCCAGAGGCTCAAGATTTGGAAAAATAATTGCTTATGGCATTGGTGCAAAGCTCACCATTCTTGCAGGATTTCTTTTTTATATGATGGCTAATTAAAAGAAAAAGGACTGAGCTAAGTCAGTCCTGAGTATCCATCTAAAAATGATTTCAACTATAGATAAGTCAATTACTTAAGATGCGTAGATTTTTTTAGCAGTAGTAACAAATTGCTCGTCTGAGAACACAGCCTCTACTTCGCACATACATCCAAAACCTTTTATCCAAGGAGCAGCGTGTTCCCACATCTTGCTGATATCAGTTGCTTCAGCGACGAAACTACCTGTTCCATTAAATGGGTTGGTTAAAAGCCAAAGAATTTTAAAACCTTCAGTTTCGTCAGCTGGGCCACCAGCTTCAAGATATTCAAGAAATTTTTTTCTCCTGCAAATGATGATTCCTGAGTAGGAAATGCCCAGTCAAGTTTAAAAAGAGCCATTGAAGAAAAATATATTTGAATTTGATTTTTAACGAAAATCGAGTAATTTTTGAGGTGGCCTTCCGACGGATTAATTTGTGTAGTATTTTCCGTCAACTATATTCTTATCTTCTGTGAGAATATTTAGTGAAATTTTTTAGTGATAATTATGGATGCTCCCGTTCAACACATAAATTTATTCAATGCAATGCTTGCTTTATATGTAATTGGTTATCAAATAACCATTTGCGTTGATTGGAGTTGGATTCCTATGAATAAAGAGGATTACCAACTTCCTTATCAAGATAAAAGGAGTGTTAATCAACAATGATTCCTGATATTTTTAATCAAGCAGCAGCTGAATCAAAACAATTTGGCCTTTGGCTTCCGGTAATAGGAGTCATCATTGTTTTTTTAGGAATGAATATGAGAGTTGAAATTAAAATCAAGAAAGAAGATGAATTTGAAAATAAGGATTGACCAAGTCATTTCATTCCTTTGTATTCGAAAACAATCGGCTGTCAACCTACTTTATTTAATCAGAAAGAATTTATTTATTCGGTAGGGACAGTTGTTTCCTTACCTTTTGATCCTGCTGAGGCACTAAAAACCACCATCTCTTCATCGCCATTATTTTGACAATAATGAGCAGTGTCCTGGGATGAAGCGAAGCTTTCACCAGTCCCCACAGTTAGGGATTGTCCGTCACTAGTTTCACAATAAAGAGTTCCTCTTTGTACATAAATAATCCCAGGCTGTGGATGTAAATGAAGAGGTGTTCTAAAACCTGGTTGAGCAGTTATTTTTTCAAGTTTCATTTCTGCTTGGCCTTTTGGATAGCTAAATGAATCTCCATTCCACGATTCAGATGCACTAATAAGAGTTTCTACTACCACAGGTTCAAGGGATGTTTGCTTCTTTGGACTACAAGCAACTATTGGGATAGAAATTCCAGCTGTTAGTACAAGAAGAAAAAAACGGTGCATTCAAAGATATGTAAATACCAGCTCGTTATAGCTGATTTAGTTTAAGCAGGCATCGAAACTACTATTAGTTCAAGTTTTTAGTTCTTTGATCTAAGTATTTTCAAATCTTGTTTAGACCTTTCGAGTCTTTTGATTGGATGAATTCCTGTTTGAAGGATGAAACCTAAGCTGATCTCTAAAATCCTCATCCCCCCAATAGTAATCCTCGTAAAATGAAAAAGCTGACATTGCGACACCAGCTGTAAGGAGCGCCCCCATGATCAAAACAATATAGAGAAAGGAATGAGAAGGAACCCAATTACCTGTTCCAGAAATAACAGCAAAAGGCATAGTGGCGAGACAAATTAGATTTCCATACAACTAGATTCGCTAAGACAATGATTTTTACTACCTGAAAGAAATACCCAATTTTTAAATTTTGGATAATTGCTCAAAAATGATACTTCCTCTCTCCTCTATATTCGGACCAAATGAACTTATGGATGAACCTCTATTTTTAAAATCAGACCTGAGGTAGATGTTCTATATGAACAAGATTAGATGGGAAAAGTTTTCTCATCTATTTGTAGTTTCTTAGTCGTCTAGCGAAACTTTTTATTGAGTCTTTTTTTTAGAGCTTTTATTTGACTCCTAAATCTAAGTGTCTTTATATTTTCCAGCTCTTCTGCCTTGCTGACTGGTATTTCACTAGCAGCCTTTGCAAGCTCGAACGTATGCTATGGGCGTCCTTTAAAGAAGAGCCCATGGTCGAAGCAGGGAATCTATAGGAATACTGTTGCGGGAACGATAACCATTTATCTGTGTACAAATGATAAATATATTGGTATACAGGGCTACGAGAGAGAATTTGGGTCTGTAATGAATAAATAGCTGAGTCAAAGAGGTGAAAATACTTTTATCGTTTGTTCTAGCTCTTCTTCTGTTTTTCTGTCCTTTTGCAGTTCAAGCAGAAGATATTGAATCAATGCCCCAAGAGGAAATAGCTGAAGTACCTTTACTTGACCCAATAACGGAAGCTGAGATAAATGATCTCTTAGGTGAAGACCCTTATATAGGAGAAACTGATTGGCGTGGTAATAAGGTTTCAACTAAAAGGGATTACAGAAAGAGAAATAGATAGGAAAGCCCTAACTAAACCAAACATCAGGTCTGGATTGGTTCTTTTTAGATTATTTGCAAGTTGATGGCGTAATACGGAACATCATCAAGCCAGATCAGGGGACAGTAGACGAAATCCTTTCCTCTCTTCGCAAATTTAAAAAAAGTTCATTAGGTCTGCACTTTTTTTGAGAACCTGAAGGAATGGAATGTTCAATCTTTTCCCTTCAAAAACTTCCTCACACAATTTTTGGTTAAGCCTCCACGCTGGGGGTTTTCTTTTGATTAATATTCTTCTTATTCAGATTGTAGCGATGAGTGATTTAATTGGAAATTTTATAATTACTGCTGACCCATGGTTTGGGCGTATTCAAAGCGAGATGGATGCAAGATATGTAGAACAGTCATCTTTGACTAATCTTTTTACTGAACATAAATTTTGGGGTTGGGCTGGACTTCTTTCAATTTTCATAGCTTTATCCGCAATATTTTATTTTCAGTTTCAAGCGTGGGAACAAGAAGATCAAGAACACGAGAAACTTACTCCTAAACAAAAAGAGTTTGTGGAGTTTCTTGAGAAGGCCTCCAATCAATCAAAGGATAAGAACTAAACCAAAGACCATCGCCTGAAAGTTAAAGTCTCAGACAAGAACCGCCTCATAATCTTGAAAAAAGGATTTTTTCATCATGTTGATTGAAGAACTCTTATTATTTTGTTTTCATCCAAATAATATATGAGAGAAGCAAAGAGAAGAAAAGAACTTGGATTATCACCAAAATCTTCAAAGCAGAAAAAGATAAGTAGAGAATAAAGGCTTTTCTCTTGGTCCCCTTGGCCTACTAAATATCAAATGAGTCGATATCCTTACGCTCCAATTTTGACTATGGCCCTAGGTTTGATTTTTCTAATGTGGGGTTTCGAACTCAATAGTTAACTTGGCTAGCAAATAAGAACAGACTGACTTTAGTCAGACCCACTGGTTCCGATAGCAATCGGCTGTCAACCTTTCTTCTTTTGACAGGTTTAGGAAAAAACTCTTGGGTATGGAGTTTGTCCGTTCATTAATGTTGTGTCTATTGGCTTGCAGATATTCATTAATGAACTAAGTCCAAAACCAGGCCCTGTAGGACCATCAATGAATTCCTGGAATTCTTCTATAGAAATCCCTTCTTTTGTTTCCCAAATACAGTAGATAGGACCATTTGCAGTAACAGCATTAGCTGAATGGTTGAAAAACCCTTTTTCTTTGTTGGCTGCTACAGCTTCATCCCATCCTCCACCAGGAGCCATTGCTGCATAAGCAGTTTCCCACCACTTAGCGGAAGTACCAGCTCTGAATTCGTGATGAACGATATAAAAGTTAGAGGCCATTGAGAATTTATTTTGCAGGTTATTTTTAACTTAAAAAATGATTGTTGAGTTAATTCATCCTGCTTTCAAGACTTTGATTTTGATAAAGGTAAAAATCAATATACGCATTAACTATCGCCTAGGTATAGCTATAAGAAAGGAGTAAATGATTGATACGCATGCCTAAAAGAACATGGATGAGTGGTTTTAAATTAAATATTCATGCACCAGGAACGGGATTTGCACTGATGCTATTAGCTCTAACTCAAGTGCCAGTAGCAATTAAAACCACAGCGGAAATTTATTGCATGGAAAAGCTAGGTCAGAAATATAATTCAGCAGTCGTAGCGATTATTCAATGTAATGGTGGTGAATGAATCCATCCCAATCATCAATCGCTTTATTATCTGTTTTGATTTTAGTAATCTCTATGTGGTGGATCTCAAGAACACTCAAAGAAGGTAAAAAAGCCGTAGAGGAAATGAAAATGGAACAGTTAAATGATCATTCAAGTTGATAAAAAGATTATTTATCGATATGGATGTGTAAAATAATTGTCTACAAGTTTGAGAGGTTAATGCTAAGGAACAGAAGACACTTCGGATGACTTTTGGCAACGCCTAGATAAGAACCTAGAGATGCAAGGAATTAATAGACGTTATTTGATTTTTTAGTAATCAGCGTATCTTGGTACACCATGATAGGGGGCTAGCCTTTCTAATGAAAGGGTCTTTACAACCGACAAAGCAATAATCGAATCAGGTATCAAGGAAAGAGAGCAAATTAAACAACCTGACTACAAGATTGCAGCAACAGCGTTAAAAGGCCTTGGGTATTTTCAAGATGAGAAACGCATGAATGGTATCAAGGCTCGATGGTGGTTTAAGAGAATGTAGACTGACGTGTCGCATGTCTCAGGGAAATACGGAAAAAATACTGCGACACATGCGACGTTATATGGACATATGTGATCGATGAGAGGGGGCAAAAGCATTTTTCCTACTTTCACCCCCCTCTAATTAGAATTGGATTTTAATTTAGATATGGAGGGACGTTGGGTACAGATAGAGCAAGGTTCAGTGCCATTACGTTGCTGGTGGAATAATCCTCAGAAAGATAGTAAGCATGTCGTTCTTGTTCTACCAGAGGTCTTTGGTATTAATAGTTGGGTAAAGAGTGTTGTTGATCGACTTGCGGAAAAAGGCATTCCCGCTTTAGCAATGCCACTGTTTGCAAGAACAGCCCCAGAATTAGATCTTGAATATAAAGAAGATGACTTGGTCGAAGGACGTCGGCATAAAGAACAAACGACGACTCAGCAAATTCTCGATGATGCGTCTACTGCTTTGAATTGGTTAAAACAGCAATACAGGCAATCAAAGATAACTGTTGTTGGATTTTGCTTTGGTGGTCATGCAGCTTTAATCACATCAACACTCCCAGACGTCGATATAGCTTTTGATTTTTATGGCGCTGGCGTAGCAACAACTAGACCAGGAGGCGGACCTCCTAGTTTGGAATTATTGAGCAAAACCTCAGGCAAATTAACTTGTATTTGTGGAACTGGTGATCCATTAATACCTGAAGCTGATAGAACCTCTATCCAAGAAGCTTTAATCAAAGGAGATCCTTCTGGAGTCAGATTGAGCTATGTAGAAATTGAAGATGCTGATCATGGATTTATGTGTGAACAACGAGCAAGTTTCAATCCCGACGCCTCGGCTCTTGGCTGGAAATTATTAATGAGTGAATTGTCTTTTTAAAACCTAAGAGTCACTTTTGAAATCAATTACTTTTAGACGCCCAGGACTTATTTTCCAATACTTCACGTAGCTGGTTTCTCAACAGTCTGTCAGGCATACCAGCTGCAGCAATTAGTCCAAGAATATTAAAAAGGACTCCGCAAGCGAACCATCTCCAAGGGTTATAACCTTTGTTATTTGCTAATGAGGAACATAGAAGTCCACATGGAATACCAAAGACAAAAGTAAAAAAGAAAAGTGAACCAATAGAAGAATAGGAACCATAAAAACTTGTCATGTCTAAATTCAAAACCTGTTGATTACTATCTTGCTCGACTTTGAACTTAATGAAACTCTTCACTCCTTTCACCATTCCTCAAAAAGATAACTGCGATCTTTACAGGATCAAAACTAAGAAAAGAAGAAAAGCTGAAAACCCGTTTTTAGATCAACTATTTAAAACTCTTTACAGGGATAGATTTGATTTCATCATCGACTGAGTGGGGTTGATTCATTTGTTTATACATCGGCGAATTAAGTGCCAAGAAGTAAACCCCAAGTGACGCTAAAAATGGCAAAACAATTTTTAATTGATTCATAAGCTTTTTCTAGTAAACAGGAATAAATCATGCATTTTTTATTTTCTAGTCATTCGATTAGAGAAAAAAAAGCTACACCATTACACATGTGAAGGAGTCGTTTTGGTTTTTAAAATTCTTGGCTAATGTCAAGTGATAACCAAAAAGTCCTGCGACTTCGACTCAAAGAGTCTATATATGAAAATAAAAACGATTCTAAAAACTGTTGGATCTCTTCAAATTGTATTGGGTGTAATACTCATCCCATTGTTGATTTTCTCAGTTGATACCATCGTCCCATCAGTCTCAGATGAAACAATGTTATTTGTGAGAGGCTTTGTTGATGTCGTCGCTGCAAGCAATATAGGTATTGGATTCTTATTGATAGTTGCAAGTTTCATTAGAGAACATGAATCTGCTCGGAAAGTGTTATTAGGTGAGTTGGGCTTGATGTCTTGCTTATTGATAGTTGCAGTATTCAATACTCTTAATGTGGGAATTATTGTCGATTCTGGTCAACCTTCACTGTATTGGATCCTCCTTATTGCTAACCCTGTTTTGTGTACATATGGATTACTAAAAGATAAGCAATGGACTACTTCTTACTACTCGTCTTAACCGCAGGGGTTCTCTCCTCTCTATAGCTTCCATAGCTGAGAAAAGCCATTAGAGACCAGCAATGGATTTATGAAGTTTTCAATCAATTCAACTACTACGGAATAGAAGTTTAATTAAAACAAAATTTTAGTTGATAAAAAAAAAGTTCTTAACCAGACCGCTAAGAACTTTTGTTAGATCTTTTCAATAGGTTTTGAAAAAATTGTTGATAGGGTTTAAATGGATTGAACTCCACTTAGAAAATTCCAGGAATGATTTGACCTGTTGTTGCATATGCGCCAAAGGCTGCAACTAAGCCAAGCATTGCTGCCCAACCGTTAAACTTTTCTGCTTCAGGAGTCATGGCAAAAATGAAATATGAAGCAAATATAAAGAGCAATTAGCAATACTGTGAGTTTTTACTCACGGTTTTTGATTATGAGAATTGATGCTTCTTATAAGAAAAGTTTATTTAATCATCGATGTGATTGATGACGAGAACAATAGAAGTTATGTAGTCGTTCAAGCCGTTGAGAGTCTATTTAGGATTATTGATCGAGGTATTACTGATCGAGACAATGCTAAGCATATAAAACAAATAAAAGAATCACTGAATGCACTCGAAGGAGGGAGAGTTGTTGATGTCTAAAATGGCTAGTTGCACACAGGACGTATAGTCCGAGTTGCTCCTAAATTCATTTTCTTTCTTAAAGGGTTAATTGATGCAACCATCTTCTTATATTTTTGGACTAAATCTGGATATTTTTCTTCATCGACTTTCAAACAAATCTTTTGAGCTGAATCAGAGATAGAAATTATCCCTCCTATAATTTCTGATTGCCTTTGAAGTTTATTTAGTTTGTTTTCGAGGATTGATTTTGCAGTTTTAAATTGGCCTGATTTTGACTGAGTAATATTCACAAAGAAATCTTGAATTAATGTTCCCTTCCTAGGTGGTTTTGAGTAGCCATTAAGTTGGAACTCAAATTGTTTTTCATTTAAAAATTGGTCGAGGTATTTAACTTGGAATCGAGGATTAGCGGTATTAAGATTATATTTTTTCCATCCGACAATATTTTCTGATGGAATTATCTGAGAACTTACCGAAACGAATTCGTTATACCAAGGTCCCCATCTACCCTTTACAATCTCAATCTCTTTCCCATCCTTAGATTTTAATTGCACTAATGATCCCTTTGATTCAAGAGGAATACCAACAAAACCAGTGCCCGACTCACCCGAGTAAGGACTCGCTACCCACATCATATATCTCACGTTTCGGGGCGAAAGTCTTGCATATTTAATTGCCAAAGGATATCTAGGCTTCTTTTCTTCATTTACCTTTCCAGCACATTTTTCATACTCTTCTTTTGTTGAGTAGTAACAGTAAGAATCTTCTCCTTTTGTAGGCAAGGCAGTGAAAAAATAAAATGGGAGAATTGAGAAGAAAATAAAAAAATTGGTGAGTTTCAAATTTCCTTTCTCTGAATGATTTCTTAAAAAGTTAATATTATTCATAAGCTGCAGATAGGACGAATAGTTCTGGTTTCTTCTAAATCTAATTTTGCTCTTAATGGATTAATTGTTTTAGAAAGTCTAATGTATTTCTTTGTTAGATCTGGATACTTATCTTTATCCACTTCTATACATTGTTTATCACTTGAAGATGGTAATTTAATAATAGATCCAATGATTTCGTGATTTTTAATTGCAGTTTTTAATTTATTATTGAGAATACTATCAATTGATCGTGTCTCACCAATTTGCAATCCAGTTAAATTATTTAAAAAGTCAATCATAAACTCCTCTCTTCTACTTGTTTTTGAGAATAAAACTTTAAATCTTATGAACTTCAAATTCTTCATATTACCAAATTCATCTATATAAGAAATTAAATATCCGTTACTATATTCGTTGATTGATTCTTTCCCTTCCCATGAAACGAAATCTTCTTTTTTAATAAAATCTTTTTTTTTAGAAATAAATTTATCTCTTAAGTTTATACCACTTAATCCTGTTTTCTTATCTCCAATAATGAGCTTTGATTCTTTATTATTTAATACAACTGGTTCAAAAATTGTATATATGGAACCAGGACTAGAATGCGGTCCATAGCCACAAGGATTACAACCTATCCACATAATATCTCTATGATTCCACGAATAGTAATCTTGGGTCTTTAATGGATATCTTGGTTTTCTTTCTAAGGAAGATTTTTTATTAAAACAACTTTTATATTCAATAGGATTTGAATAATAACAAATATTTTCTTCTGCTTTTGCATCCACAAAAGAACTAAAAGATAAACCAGCAATAAATGCACTTCCAATTAAATATTTATATCTCAATTGACAAGCTAATACTTTTCATATTTTTGCATATAAAAGAATAAGCAACATGAACATCCATCACAGTGTCAAGGAAGTAAACATGTGTCAGAATCCATATGACTTATAACCTCAAGATGTCAGTTACAGAGCTATTTGAGCGTAAGTTCTTGTTTGGACTAGGAAGACATCTTTGGAACGTTCTTGGTGTCAGTGGTTTTATTACTCTATTAACTGGATTTATTTTGTTAATCAATTCAAATCTGTATGAGACCTCAAAGAGTAAGGAGGATTACATAGGGAAAAGAAAGCTTGTCACATCAGAAAAGATTGAAAATGCCACCAAAGAACTAATGCCATTTGAAGAATGGAGAAAAGCAGAAGCGGACAAGGACAAACAGACTTTGCTTTCATTAAAGGAATGGTCTGAGAAAAAAGGTATTGCCGTCCCTGATCCAACCACTAAAAATGGAAAGGCGTTAAAGGATGAATATCTTAAGTATCAAGACAACTTCATAAACGGTCCTGCGACAACTAGATGGAATCAATATTCAGAGTATTCAAAAAGCTTTAAAGATAAAGAAACCGCTCTGCTTAAGAAGCAATCTCAACAAGATGTCAGGTATGAAAATTACTTAAACAACGTTAGCTCTAGGAACGCAAGCAAGAGAGCTCAAGGACTAGTTTCTCCTTTCGTGATGGGATATGGCCTAGCAGTAATTGCTTCCGCCTCAATTTCATCAGCTGTCCTGTCAATTGAAAGAAATAGCCGAAAAGATTAATTCCCTTATTTCTTGAATTGTTTTAATGAAACGCTTCTTACTCCTCGCCCTGATTGAATAGAGAAGGTTGACAGCCGATTGCTATCGGAATCAAATGGGCTGACTTCGGTCAGTCTTTTTTATGTGATGCCTAATAGAACCAGAACAGCTAGAAAGTATTTAAATAATCAAAAATGATGGCAGAGGAGTTCAAGCTATATAAATCAGATGATGGAAACTGGTTTTACACCAAAGAAGAAGCATCTAAATGGGATGAGAAACTGAAAAAAGGTAAGCAAAATATTATTGAAAAGCTTCGAAAGCTTTCCAGCCCATATAAAGTTCAGCCGAAATTCGATTCTTTAATTCAAGAACTTTTACCAGAAGAATTTGATGATTTTTTAGTTGGAATTGAATCCGTTCAAAAAACAATTGAAAATTTTGCTTTTAATCAAGAAAGTTATTGGAATTTAAAGGACAAAGAAATTTCGCCAGAGAAGCATTCCGAAGAGACCTCTATCAGGAAATTAACCCGAATGCAGCCATGCAAAAGAGATATGGAATGGCTGGAAAAACATAGAGTTCCCTTTACGCCTCCAGTGAATCAAAACGATGATGCCTAGGTTTAGGTAATCTGCCAGATTGATCAATGAACTTCGCTGATAACTGGGCAAGAGTTTTTGTTGTGATTACGTTTCTAACATTTGGAGAAGCTCAGATCATTGGTGGCATTGTTCCGAATCTGATTGCTTTTACTTTGTTCCTTGGAGCAATTGGATACTTTGCCTCAACGGGAAAAATGGCTGAGATGTTCGGCTGGAAAAACAAGAAATAAAGCTATTACTAAAGAGTAAAGACTCAGGAGATCCCGCTGAGATCCCAGTCTCATTTAGCCATAAAAAAAGACAGGTTGGGAAACCTGTCTCTGACTGATCGGGGCGACAGGATTCGAACCTGCGACCTAGTGCTCCCAAAGCAAGGGTACTGCCATAGTGAGAACGGTAATATTTAAGCTATAACTTCTATCATAGTCTGTGTACTAATCCTTGAGACTGTAAACTAACGACCACTAAAGATTGCTCTTACCCCCATGTGGGGGTAGAAATAAGGAGCAAGAAACCTAGTGCTCTATGGATAAATGGAAACCCACTCAAGAACAACAGTCGGGCCCAATTACCAGAACATTTGATTTTTTCACTGATGAGCTAAACGACCTTCAAGAAGAATTGAATTGTCCTGATGATTTTATTTATAACTTCTTAGAAGTAGTCAGGAATCAATGGTCTCCTGATAGTTGTCACTCAAAAGCAAGACAGCATAAAAGGGATAATCCTGATGCCTACTAAAACAGTTCAACCAAGTTGGATAAAAGAATTTAGGAAAGCCGTTAAAGCTTCCACTCCAAAAGGGTGGTTGGTCATGCAAGGAAAAAAAGAATCAACAAGGGTTCAAATTCGTAAGGATGGTAAGAAAATTGCAGACATAACAATCCCATATGCATGGAAAGAATCAGATTGGCCTGATGCACTAATGCGGATAAGAGCAGCGGCAAAAGCTTATGAAGAGTCAGGGCAAAAACTAGATTTAAGAACTTGCTTCAATATTGCTCATACAGTTTCGAGCAAAACCGAAATTGATTGGGCCGGAGCTTTAGTTGCTTATAGAAAATACAAAGGCAAAAAGGTTAAAGAATCAAATTGGGAAAATAAATATATGCCTGTCCTTATTGATTTCAAACATGAAATTATTGATGGTCGAAGAAAATACAAAAAAAATTCAGAGGGTAAAAAGATCCCATGTTCTCCAAGCAATATTGAACGACTAGCCAAGAAATATTCCAACAGTAAAGCTCTTTGCAAAGCAGCCTTAAAAAGATGGGAACAAGGAACCACTCAACATAGGCATATGCGACTGGCCCTTTATGGGTTCCTTGGATATTGCGTAGAGGAACAAAACTTTGAATCAATCTGGATGCCTCCAGCGGTTACATCTAAAGATGCTGTAGAGGAAGTAAAACGAATTGGATACCCATTAACTGATGCTCAAATAATTCGATTATTAGATTCCTTTCCTGTTGATGATGTAGGCAATAAATGGAGATTTGCTTTTCAATGTATGGCTGTTTATGGCCTTCGACCTGAGGATCTTCGACACATCCACACCCGCAATGGTGGTCAAGAAATTTGGTCAAATTATGAAAAATCTAAGGGTGGTAAAAAAGGAAATAAAACAGAGCCAAGGCGTTTATATCCCCTGCTGGTACATGACATTGACGGGCCAATATCCTGGCATTTAAAAGAACAGCTACATATTTGTGAGCAAGAGGGTAGATCAATGATTCCAACTCTTGGAAAAGAAGGTAATGCTGCGGCTGCTTGTAAAACCTACTTAAGCCGGAGAAAAGTTTGGGATTCAATTAAAAAAGAAATTGCAAAAGAAAAGCAAAAATTAACCCCTTATTCTTTCCGGCATAGATATGCCTATTACGGTCACAATCGACCTAAAGCAGATGGAAGTTATAGAGCACCTAAACAAGTTGCTGATGCTATGGGTCACACTCTGGATACGCACCTCCTGAGTTATTCCAGATTCCAAACTAAAGATCTAGCTAGTGCTTTTGATGAAACAACCCTCTTAGTTAAAACCGCTGCTTAAATTTTTAATTCGGTCAAAAACAATACTTCTCCTATTTCTTGATTTTTGATATGAATGGAATATGGAAACAGAAACACCTCTATTCTTAAAAGTTAAATGCGGTGACGCTGTTCTTTATGAAAAGGACCAGATTGGAAAAGTTCTTACTTTTGTTGGCGGCTCTCGTGATCCTGATGCACCCTCACTCTTTCAAATTGCCAACGTAGATTCTGGAGAGATCCGCTGGATTCATGGTGAAGAAGTTACCGAGATAGTTTCTGAATATCGGACAACAATTAAAAAACCTTCTTCTCTTTACGAGCAAATACAACAGCAGAAACAGCAATAAAAAAGAGAGGCTATTTGCCTCCCTGCTTAATTAAATTTTTTATTGATTCTTATCTTTAAGGCTTCGGCTTGATAATTACTTCTTATTTCCGCTAGGTGTGGGAGCTTTTCGGCTACATCTACAGCCATTTCTCTTGCTGCTTTTACAAGCCCGAAAGCATACCTATGAGTATCTTTTTTAAAAGAATCCATAGTCGAAGTAGGGATTCAATCTAATTTTGGTGAATAAGATAATCATTAGTAAATGAATAAAATTACTCATATTGTTCATCCGGTTACAAAAGTAACCGTTTAAGCCATTGACCACCGCCTAGCAGTAGTAGCAGAAACACCCCAGAAACATTCGCTTTGTACTACAACACCGCCATATATCAACTGATTAGATTTTTAAGAGTTTTAGTTATTAAAATGTTCACTGCATATCACGCAATCATGTTCGCAGTTTTATTGATAGGTGGTGCTGGTGTTATTTTTCAAGCTTCCTCAGGGGAAGAGTCTCTAGCAAATAATCCAATTCCAATTAAAGCTACTAAATCAAAATTCGACTTAAACACCTACTAAACAAAAACTAAAAATGCCAAGCCAAGTAATTGTAATTTGTGCAGCAGCTTTGCTTGCTCTTGGTGGTATATGGGTTTTAATCTCTGGTTTTGATGATGACGACAATGATGTGGGCGGGATGACTTTTCCTGAGTTCCAAGGAACATTTTGATTCATAAGAAAAATTTATTCCACGGTTAGCCCTACCCCGATCTAATCACAGAAAAAGTAGGCAGCTTTTAAATTTAACTCATCAGTGAATCTGGTCTGCGTTTCACTGAAAAACATTCTCTCCACTAATCAGAAATGACTGCTGCAACTTATAAATCAACTGCTTTAAAAGTTCTGGTTCTTTGGAATCTTCCAGCATTAATTCTTTTGGCGGGTGCTTTTGAAATTGGAACTTCAGTAATCGCATAGGACTTAACAATGGATATGAAGCGTTTAGATAAAACAGTAATTTATACTGATTTGATTTTTAGATCACTTTGATTAGAAAAGAATTATCAGAACTTTTATTTTGAGACTCGGTTCTGATAGTTGAGGGGAAGGCATTCAAAGTCATATTGGATGGAATGCCTCCCCAATATTTTTATGAGGACTTGTCATGTCTTATGGAAATCCATTTAATCATCTACTAAAGAATGTCAAAGGATCTTCCCTGAATCATGAGTTGTTTTCTACTTCCAAGCCCAAATATGATGATGATGTAATTGAGTGCATGCAATTTGGTATTTGCTCCTCTAATCCTCCTCGTCGGAAAGATATTCCGTATTTTCATTTTTAACGAGTCATATGTAAATTTCAGAGAGCTTTTGAAAATAGGAATAGCTATAAATCAAATGAACGGGATATATTGGAAATTGATAGCGCATATAGCTTAAATTTAGTGTAGGGAACATACAAGAATGAAACACTTACTACTTGCCCTTGTTTCTGGTTTTGTATTACCGATCACTGTAAAGGCTGAAGTCTCAGATGAGATTCACAAACGTTGCCTAGAAGCTAGAGATTACTCTGGTTGCGTAATGACTAACCGGGGTAAAGCTCCAAGTATCAAAAGAGAAATGAATGGTATTGGTATAATGCTTTTTCTAAATAGTGATACAGCTGAATTAACGATTCAATCTGTTATTAAAAACTCTCCTGCCAGTGATGCCGATATGGAAACAGGCGATGTAATCCTAAAGATAGATGGAAAGTCAACCAAAGGAATGGGTTTAAAGGAGGCAATTAAATTAATTAAAGGTCCTAATGATAAGCCAATTAAATTAGTCCTTGGAAGAACTAACGAAAAAGGTAAAAGAAAAAAAATTGAGGTGAACTTGATTCGAGATACATTTGTTATTCCTGAAAGAGAATCTTTAGATCAATTAAACATAAGAGAATTTTTTAAGTATGGTTTTCCACTGGATCTACAGCCAATGAATCCACAAAAAAATTACCCTGTTGAGCCAAAAAAAGAATTATTCCCTAATAATCAAATCTAATTCTATTACTAACTTCATTTTGCACTAATTAATAGAAAGAGTTTTGTTTAAGACTTATTAGTAATCTATCGGTATACCCAATTAGTCTGTAGTAGCAACCGATCTTGGTCGTAAAGGCCGTATCTAATTCTTCGGTTTGCAACATTTTAAATTCCAAGTAGTCAAGTCAAAGTAGATATGTCCTTCGAAATGAATGTAATGTATTCTTCTTTATTTGACGCAGTATTCGCTGATTCTTTCTTCTCTCCTATGAGAACAGTTTATGTCGTCTCTGATAGTCAGCTAGAAGAAATCAAGCGTAACCAAAGAGAAGAAGAACTCGAGAATATCGAGACTTCTCGTAAGAGGTTGGAAGAGAGTTATCAAGCTCGAGTCAAGGTTCTTGATGATAGAGAGCATGAGCTAAAAGAAGAGATCAAAGCTCTTGCTCCTGCCAAGAAGGAGAAGGAGAAAGTCACTGCTTAGTAAATATGGTCAGTGGATGAGAGACGATCATGAGGGGGCAAATTGCCCCCTTTTTTATTTTGCTAAATAGAAATTTTTAATTGGATGAATTATTTAGTTTTAATGGTCGGCTCGTAGACCGCTCCATTGCATATTCCAACAGCAAATGATTCTTTGGCTTTTTGTTCCCACCCCTTTAAAGTTCCTTTCTTATCCATCCAATTCACTGTGTTATCTAAGCAGCGATTCCAATAAGCAGCTTGTCTTGAAACAGGTATTAGTTGGATAGCGATACAAGAGACACCTAAAGCCATGACCCCAAAAAATGCTTTCTGTAATGATTCACCCATAAATTGACTTATTTAATTAAGCGGATTTAAGCGGATTTAAGACGACTTAGCGAACTTTTAACGTGATTAAGCTCATATTTCTTTGTATTTAAGATATTGAAGAAAATCAAGGAAAAAGCCCGTAATAGCAACCTTTTTATTACCTAGAATCCGATATATGACTGACTCAATTCTAGTCGATGACGATTGTCCAAAGGTTCCATACCCTCTGGATGATGCGCTCTTATCGGTTCAATTTAGACGTTATCAGAAATCACTTTTAGTGGATTCTCCTAATGACTGCGGATACTCAGATATTGGAAGTCATTCTCTTGCTTGGCGTTGGGGAGAGGAGAAGGTGGTTGCTCTTATTCAAAAGACAAAACAAATCAAGATTCTAAAACTGAGCAAGTTGAAGAAACTGACGCCTAAGTTGGAAGAAGACGTAAAGCTGCCAGAATTTTTAATTGAATATTTTGCTGGTATAAAAAAGGGAGATTTCTACGAAGAACCAGTCGAAGGGGGATATCCAGATTGGTAGCTTCAATGAAATTTGAGTATTAGTACCGAGAGCTACAAAAGAGAGTTTGAGCCTTTAATAGAGAAAATTTGCCCCATTCAGGAACATGACCAGAAAAGAGTTCATGGATAAGTTCTTTGAACTTTGCAAGGACGCTCAAGAAGAAATTCCACTAAATGTGATTGCAGAAATTCTCAGAGATTATGCAGATAGGTTGGATTAGATGAAAAAACTCTTTGCTTTTGTTCTTGGCCTGCTTTTGTTTTTCTGTCCTTTTGCAGTACAAGCGGAAGATGTTGAGCTAATACCCCAAGAGGAAATAGTTGAAGCACCTGCACTTGAACCAATGACGGAAGAGCAACTAAACGATTTACTGGGTGAGGAAATGTATTTAGGTACTCTTGATTTGCGAGGCAACAAGGTCGATAGCAAGAGGAATTATAGCAAGAAAAAGAAAAAATAGAGAGGAAAGCCCTACCTCATATGACTGAACCTGAAGTCCATCCAAAGAAATATTTTGACCAAATAGAGGTGTTTGGCTCCATGGAAAAGCGTTCATGGATCCATGGTCCAAAGTCACCAAAGAGATTCTTTATAAATGAACCAAAATGCTCTGTAAGAAACCCTTTTGACAGAATCGATGGAGTTGTAAGGGAAGAGGGGATTAGAATGTTTGATAGTTTGGTTTGGCAGAGTTGGCATGAAGATGGAAATATGCCAAAAGAAGCCAAAAAGTGGTTTGAAGCAAGAGTAAAAGAGTTTAAAGCTGGAACAGAAATTGATCTTGTCTGTAATTGTCGAAGATTTAGAGGTCAAGATGACGCTGTAGGTCTACAAGCTAATTACCCTTGCGATTGTCATGGCTATACATTGAAAAAATATATTGAATTTTTAGCTAACAATTAGGAACACTATTTTCTTGTGTCTATGGCTTAAAGAGTTAATTTTTTATTCACATTTTTGTAGTGTTTTCCTACTCCTCACATGCCAAAAGAAGGAGTAGACCAAAGGTGTAGCAAGGAGGGCTTATGAGACTATTCACTCCCTTCACCATCCCTAAAAAGGAAAACTGCGACCTTTGCAGGATTAAAACTAATAAAAGAAAAGCAACTGAAAATCAATTCTTAGATCAAATATTTAAATTCCTCTACAGGGATAGATTTGATTTCGTTTTTGACTGACCTTGAACACAACAGTAAAGGAGGATTTGAAATGCGTTTAAATTTTGTTCCTACTCATGTTTTCCGTGAGACACCTCAAGTATCGTTCTTCGATGCGGGAGTAAAAGGATCCAATGGATCTGATATCGTCATTCATCACGGCAATGCCATCTCACCTCCAAATGATGGAGATTTTGAACAATATTACGTACATCGACATCAGATTGATCACAATTTAGTAATTGAAGGTAGTCGTATTTTTACTTTGATCAATCCTAAATGGGATGAACCACATCACATTATTTATTTAAATCGTGCCATGGGCGCACTTCAAATTCCTATGGGTACATACCATCGGTCAATCTCTAATAAAGAAGGAAGTATTGTTCTAAACCAAGCCGTAAGAGATGAAAAATTTAATCCTGAGAATGAATTTATACCTGTTAGTTTAAGAGACAGAAAAGATCTGCAAAAAGCTCAAAAGAAAGATCCTGTTTACTGGATTTGGGAAAAAGATCAAATCAAGAGGATTAAGTTTGATCAAATTCA
>QCFJ01000022.1 GCA_003280265.1 Prochlorococcus sp. AG-363-G03
TAGGCAATTCTTGCTAGTAATTCAGTGAAATCAAAAGAGAGAAATCTCTCAGCTCCAACAGAAATAAATTTATGGGACCACCAGAAAAATAACACTGCAATGAGAATGCCCATTTGAGAGGGCCTGAAAAATTCTTTGATTTCTAATTTTTGTCGTCCATCCAACACAGCCAAAAATGGAACGACTGATGTTTTTTTCTTCACATCCTCAAATTCTTGTCCGAATTTGAGACTAAGTCTTCTATCACCATGCCAAATAGCAAATAAATGATGAGCAATTAATCCCAAACAAGTGACAAGCGTAAAACTTGTGCCTATCCAAAGTAAATGCGCAAAACACCAAATAATTTGACCAATTGCCTGAGGATGGCGAGTGACTCTAATAATCCCCGTAGCATAGATTCTAACTTTGGGCTTCAAAACAGCTGGTATTTCTAAAAGGTTATATGTAGCTGGATATAGGAAAAGAAAACTTATTGCACTCAAAATCCAAATCATTGGAATTAATTCGCTAACCCCCTGAAAATTCCAAAATCTAACTCCGTCGTAACGATGAGCAATAAAATAACCAACCAAAATAACTGCTGAGGGAATACTTGCTAAAGCAAAAATCAATCTCCATGCTCTTGCACCAATTAAACCTTCTGCCCTCACCCTTAAAGCAGCGCCCCCACTATGAATAACGGCAAAACAAAACAAAAGTAATATCATCACACAACTCGAACCATGCGTATCTGAAAATGCCATTCGTTCTTTTAAAAGCCTCTCAAAAAATTATTAGATCCATACCGGATCAACAGTTGGTGTTGTTTTTCCCTACATTTTACTTTAATAACTGCCATGCAGGCCTACCACCATGGCCGAAATTCCATTCACTCTTGACCAACTAAGAATCCTCAAAGCAATTGTTGATGAGGGAAGTTTTAAAAAAGCTGCCGACAGCCTGTTTGTTACTCAGCCAGCTGTTAGTTTGCAAGTGCAAAATTTAGAAAAACAATTAGAAATTGCCATATTTGATAGAGGAGGAAGAAAAGCTCAATTAACTGAAGCTGGAAAACTTCTTCTTAACTATTGCGAAAGAATTTTAGGAGAGTGCCAAGAGACTTGCAAAGCCATTGAAGATTTGAACAACCTTAAAGGGGGCTCTCTAATTATTGGAGCCAGCCAAACTACTGGTACTTACTTGATGCCAAGAATGATTGGGCTTTTTAGACAAAAATATCCAGAGGTTTCTGTTCAACTTCAAATTCATAGCACTAGAAGGACAGGATGGAGCGTTGCTAATGGCCAGATTGACATAGCTATTATTGGAGGCCAACTTCCATTAGAATTAAACGAATCATTACAAGTAATTCCTTTTGCAACTGATGAATTAGCGCTTGTTTTACCTACTAATCATCCATTCGCAAAGTCAAAAATACTTACAAAAGAAGATTTATATAGTCTAAGATTTATAACTTTAGACAATCAATCAACGACACGAAAAGTAGTTGATCAACTTCTATCTTCCTCGGGACTAGATGTGCAAAGATTACATATTGAAATGGAATTAAATTCTCTTGAAGCGATAAAAAATGCAGTTCAATCAGATCTTGGAGCGGCTTTTCTTCCAGTAGTTTCAATTGAAAGAGAACTTTCCGGAGGAAGTATCCACAGAGCCATTGTTGCGGATCTAGAAGTAAAAAGAGAACTAAAAGTAATCACTAATCCTGGGAGATATTCATCAAGAGCTGCAGAAGCTTTCACTAATGATATTCTGCCTTTATTTGCTAGTTCATTTTCACCATTATCTAATGATGAAATTTAAAATTGTATAGCTTCTTTATTAATACCAACAGCATCTTCTTCAGCTCCTTTAATTATAAATTTATTCTCGTTAACATCTGCCTGATAAACGCAACGAACAATTGGCTGATCCCGAATAGAACCAATATAAGCAAATGTATTCATTCTCTGTTTACACTCTCTAACATCATCGTTATTTATGGCTCCTTGCTTTTGCAAAACAGTCCAGTTTTCCCTTCTAATTACACAACCAGGTTGAAGAGCTGGTTGTGTAACAAAGCTTGTAGAAGGATTTAGAGTCGTATACATTTCAACATCAATCACAAAAGCACTAGCCCCGTATTGCCTACAAAAGTCTGGATCTGGAACTGCCATATCTAGCTGTTGCTGACTTGCAATATTTCCCTGACCACCTGAAGTTGTGCTTGTTATGAGGCTACCAATACCAACACCAATAACCAAAACTCCAGCCAAAATAGCAACTGAGTTAGAGTTTATTTTTATTCCGCCACCACCACCAGAAGGGCCAGAGGCATCAAATCTACTTCCTCTCTGTTCGTATTGGTTTCTAAAATTCGAATCTTTTCTAGGATTAAATTTATTACCTTCTTGTCTTCTCGCAAGATCTGATCTTCTACGAGATGGGGGACGGCGATCGTAGGGACCTTGATTCATAGTAATTCTTGAGTTCGAGGTAATCCCATGGAGTAATTCATAACCCTACTATCAGGGTTATAACTGAGTTCTCCGTCTTGAAGCAACTTTCGAATAAAATCTTCTAACAAGGATCCTATCTTTCGCAAGCTGTAATCACTCAATTCTTTATCGTCTTGAGAAGAAACCAGTTCACGAAAATAATCTTGTACCTTTCTAATGGATTGATCTTCCCAAAGAAATTCATTATCAGGATCAATATCCAAAGTCAAATGTCCATTATCTAAAATTAAATCTTCATTTTCTACTATTGCAGTAAAAATTCTTACGTGGCGTGTTGTGCACTTAAGGATAGTGTCGCTCATGAATTTAAAACAACAAACCGAAATTTATACTGCAAATTTAACGACCTTACCCCTTGTTGGGTGGTCTTACTTACTAAAGTTGTTAAATACTCTTTTATTTAAGTATGCGGGTAGCAATTGCTGGAGCCGGATTAGCAGGACTTTCATGTGCAAAATACTTAGCGGATGCAGGTCATACTCCATTCGTTTATGAAGCAAGAAACGTACTTGGTGGAAAAGTTGCTGCTTGGAAAGACGAAGATGGGGATTGGTACGAAACTGGATTGCATATATTTTTTGGGGCATATCCAAACATGCTTCAGCTTTTTAAAGAGTTAGATATTGAAGATCGTCTTCAATGGAAAAGTCATTCTATGATTTTTAACCAACCTGAAGAACCGGGCACATATAGCCGTTTTGATTTCCCTGATTTGCCTGCTCCAATAAACGGAGTCGCAGCAATTTTAAGCAACAATGACATGCTTAGCTGGCCAGAAAAAATTTCATTTGGACTGGGGCTAATACCTGCAATGTTGCGCGGCCAAAATTACGTAGAAGATTGTGATAAGTACTCTTGGACCGAATGGCTAAAAAAACAAAATATTCCCGAAAGAGTAAACGACGAAGTTTTTATCGCAATGAGTAAGGCCCTTAATTTTATAGGCCCTGATGAAATTTCCTCAACAGTATTGTTAACTGCCTTAAACCGCTTTTTACAAGAAAAAAACGGGTCTAAAATGGCATTCCTTGATGGAGCCCCACCAGAAAGACTTTGCCAACCAATGGTTGATCACATAAAAGCTTTAGGAGGCGATGTATTTTTAAATAGCCCACTTAAAAAAATTAATTTAAAAAGAGATGGCACTGTTGAAAATTTCTTGATAGGTAGTGCTAAAGAATCTCACGGAAAAGAAATTGAAGCTGACGCATATGTCAGCGCAATGCCCGTAGATATTTTTAAAACAATTTTGCCAAGTGAGTGGGCTTCTAAAGATATCTTCAGAAAACTTGAAGGTCTGAAAGGAGTTCCAGTTATTAATATTCATCTTTGGTTCGATCGGAAACTTACCAATATTGACCACCTTTTATTTAGCAGATCTCCGCTCTTAAGCGTTTATGCAGACATGAGCATAACTTGTAAAGAATATGAAGATCCAAATCGATCCATGCTTGAATTAGTCTTTGCGCCTGCAAAAGACTGGATCAGTCGTAAAGATGAAGAAATCATTGATGCGACAATGAAAGAATTGGCCAAGCTTTTTCCCAGTCATTTCTTAGGGGAAGATAAAGCTAAATTAAGAAAATATAAAGTGATAAAAACGCCACAATCGGTCTACAAAGCAGTTCCTGGATGTCAAGATTTAAGGCCTGATCAAAAGACTCCTATTAGCAACTTTTTCTTAACGGGTGATTATACAATGCAAAAATATCTTGCTTCCATGGAAGGGGCGGTGTTAAGTGGAAAACTATGTGCAGAAAAGATCGAATCTCAACTGACATAGGTTCTTCTTAGTCTTAATGTATCAATAGCAATTTATTTAAAATTGCTATTCGAGAGATTAATGCAAACTAAAAAACTTACAAACTTTAAATTTTGGTGTAGCCTTCTGTGAATTTAGAGGATGCCTACGAGGCTTGCAGAAAAGAAACTGCACAATGGGCCAAGACCTTCTACCTTGGCACTATGTTGCTTCCTCCTGCCAAGCGCAGAGCAATATGGGCCATTTATGTATGGTGCCGTAGAACTGATGAGTTGATGGATAGCACTGAAGCTCAAAAAAAATCAAAAAATGAGTTATCAGATCGACTAAATAAATGGGAAGACAAAACAAAAAAGGTTTTTGCTGGTAATACTGAAGATGATCTTGATGCAGTCTTAGCCGATACTCTTCAAAAATTCCCTCAATCTATTCAGCCTTATATCGATATGATAGAAGGCCAGAGAATGGATCTAGATACAACCAGATATAAAACCTTTGAAGAACTTAAACTCTATTGTTATCGAGTCGCTGGAACGGTTGGGTTAATGACTCAAGGAGTAATAGGAATTGATGCTGCCTATACGTCCAATCCAAATAAGCCATCTCCAGATACTTCAAAAGCCGCTATTGCTTTAGGAATTGCGAATCAATTAACAAATATTCTTAGAGACGTCGGCGAAGATAGAGGAAGAGGGCGTATATATCTCCCTTTGGAGGACCTAGAAAAATTCAATTACTCAGAAGAAGATTTAATGCAAGGAAAAATCAATGAGAACTGGAAAGCTTTAATGTCTTTTCAATTAGAAAGAGCGAGAGATTGGTTCCAAAAGTCTGAAGAAGGAATAAAATGGCTGTCAATAGATGCAAGATGGCCCATATGGACATCATTAAGGCTATACAGCGGAATACTAAATTCAATTGAAAAATTAGATTATGACGTCTTCAATAATCGTGCTTATGTAAAGGGATGGGTTAAAGCAATAAATCTACCAATCTCTTATCTGATAACTATCAACGATGAAAAATATAAACTTAAAACACTAATTAATTGAATATCTACACAGGCGTTTTTTGATTAGCTAAAAGATCCTTCAATTTTGATAGTTCTCCAGCCCATCTTGGATCAGGAGCTTCTTTAATTGGTGCATCGCTATGTACAAATTTCTTAACATCTTTACGATTAGAACCTCTATTCCCATTATTAGAACCTCCTCCTCTTCTTGAGTTGCCTGAATTGGAATCTTTACGTTCAGAACGCTCAACCCTCAATTTATTCCCATTAAATTCATATCCATTTAATTTCTCAATAAGCTCATTTGCAGTATTCTCATCCTTAATATTTGCGAAACCAAATCCCCTACAAGCCTTGGTATCTCTGTCGAAAACAGCTTTAAATTTGATGCCATCACCTATAGATGCTAGGAGGGCTTCAAGTTCTTTAACGTTGACATTCTGCGGCAAATTACCGATGTAAAGGCGGACGCTCATTTAGAAAAAGGGGATAAAATGGCTACGGCATACGGCCGAGATGAATTTGATTTGTGTGTAGTTAATCACATAGAGGGGGAATTCTCTAAGGTCCATTTACGAGCTACCTCCAAAGCCTCTTGATTTGTAAAGAATCGACCATAAGCTCTTTCCTTAGAAAGATGTCTCATAAGCTTTCCCAATAAAGGGCCATGGGGGATATCAAAGACTTTTTGAAGTAAATGCCCATCTAAAGGATAAGAAGGGTGAAAGAGAGGGTCAGAGAGGTCTTTCCAGCGTTTCAACCAAACGTTTTTATGTCTCTGATTCAAAAAAAGAATGAATGATGGCAAATCCTCTTCCAAATCAAGGTGAAGCTGAAACCTTTCATCCTCTGAAAGATTCTCTAAACCTAAACAATTGGTTTTATTAACCCAAAATCTCAGCTTTTTGCATTTTTTAATTTGATTTTTACTAAATCTCAATCTTGACAAACCCTCATCACTAAGTAAAGATATTAATTTCGCTAAAGGCTTTGCAAGCAAAAGCTCTTTAGATAAATTTTCTTGTTTTTTTATTTCAAAAGAAGGGAGCTTAGCGTCATTCCAATCTCTCAATATTTGAAGTTCTAAATAAGTTTCCCAAACTGTAGGATTCCATTCTGAATTCACTATTTTTAAAATCTCCATTTTCATCCTTTCGGGCGCAACATTACTTAATTTATCTTTATTAGTTTTTAAAAACCTTTTAGTTTTTGCCTCTATCTCAAAATCCAACTCACACATTAATCGAAAACCTCTAAGAATTCTCAAAGGATCATCAATTAAGTTCTTTTCACTTATTGCAACAATTCTCTTATTGTTTAGATCATCTATTCCTCCTGTTGGGTCAAATATCTCTGGCGTTTCTCTAATCATTAAAGCAATTGCATTAATTCTAAAATCACGTCTTAACAAATCATCTTCAAGAGTTGCTCCAACCTGTCCAGCAAAATCAAGAGTCCATCCATTAGTAACTAATCGAGCAATATCCCTCTTTTGATCAAGCTTTATAAAAGTAGCATTAATTTTTTTTGATAAGTTTTCACTAAATTTAATAGCTTCTATTGGTATTACAAAATCCAACTCAGGTTTTTGACTCAATTTTTTCAACAATCCATCTCTTACAGATCCCCCCACCAAAGCACTTCCAGCAGGCAAATCGGCTATGGATATTGGCCAATCTTTTGGATTTAGATCTCCAAAAAGATCATTTGATAGTAATGTGTTCTTACTTATCAAAATGACACCTAGGTTTTATTTTTATAGCTATGTGCATCTGTGTTGATTGTGCTTGGGTAGATAGATGCAAGACCTACTTCACAGTTGAAGAGAATCACGGCGTCAAACACATTTCCAAAAATCCAAATTTTCAAGGCACTAATCCAAAAATTCATATCAATATTTTGGATATGCCTGATAGCGAGATAGGAATTGAATGGGATGTAAGAGGTTGTGATAGTTTTCTATTAGACAAAGGGAAATGGAGCAGACTTCGTCCAGGAGAGGAAATACCAAAGTAACAACTATAATAAATCCATTGCAAGATTTCCATAGCTCAAAATCAAAATATTTATTAGCTTTACACAGCTGCTCAGAATCCTTTGGAATTGCCATTAAAGATATTAAGAATCCAGAAAATATAATAATAAGTGAAGTATTTAATATCGGACGATCCTTATCAAACAAATTATTTAGTTGTATAGAAAACATTCTACCTAGAAAATTTTGGAAGCAAATAATTCGTATTTCAGTAGCAAAAGGTCCTGGAAGTTTTACAAGCACAAGATTAACTATATCAATGGCCAGAACACTTGCTCAGCAAATGAATTGTTCATTAGATTCTCTTAGTACATTTCATTTAATGGCTAAAAGACTTTATGAAGATCTTGATCAAAGTCAAATCAAAAATCCATTTTGGATAAAAGATTTTTTGCCACGAAGAGGCTTTGTAGCTGGAAAATATAAACTAATTAAGATTCACCAAGAATCAAATTATCATGAATTTACTGAAATCATTCCCCCTAAATTGATAATCAATGAAAAAGAAATAAATCCTTCAATCAAAGCTTCTAATAATATTGAAAAAGATATTATTTCACTTATAGATTTTTCTCAGTATTGTCAAAATTCAAAAATTAACTCTCATTGGAGAAAAACATTGCCAATTTATCCAACATCACCAATAGATAATAAATAAAAAATTTATAAGTTACAATTTTCTCTTATTATCAATAGGAGATAGCCTGAACTCAATTATTTATAATTAGACCTTTATCAAGCATTGAATTTATAGCTATTTGAATTTCTTTAGTTGTTGATGTTAGATCTTCTCTTTTCCGTGTTTTAGGGGGTTGAATTAATTCACCAACTCTTAAATGAATAGATACAAGTCTAGGGAGAAAGGATCCTTTTGGAAAAGCTCTATGACTATTGACTATCGCTACAGGAAGAATGGGGCAACCTGTCCTTCCTGCAAGAAGAGCCGCTCCTGCTTTAGGATCATTAACCCTCCCATTCTTTTGTCTAGTTCCGTCCAAAAACACACCAGTGGCCCAACCTTTATTTATTCGATTAGAGGCAATTCTTAATGCCTCTCTATCCCCAGCACCCCTCTTAACTGGATAAGCCCCACAGGCTGTAATTATAGATGCCAAAATTGGTATTCTGAAGAGTTCAGACTTTGCCATAAAAGCTACCGGTCTGCCCAGGGCATGGCCCAATATTGGCGGATCCAAATGAGAACCATGATTAGAGACAACTACAACTCCGCCGGTCTTGGGTAAATTCGAAATCCCTATTGTTTGACCTCTAAACAAAAAACGAAAAATTGGAAAAACAAAGAGATAACTGACGCAACCATAAACAAAGCTCTGCCGAGGCATTGCTTGATTGATAGTTTCAACTCCTTCAACTATTTTTGATTGTTCCAAAATCAATAGCCTAAATCACTTGCATTTGAGATTTGACTAGTCAGGACCCCTTTCATTGATCGTTTAGCAAGACCACTAAGTACATTTCCAGGTCCAATCTCAACCATTGTTGTTATTCCTTCGTTTTGCATGACATTCATAGTCTCTCTCCACCTAACTCCAGTAGTCATTTGTTTTTTCAGGCGTTCCTTCAATCTTCCACCATCTACAGTTGGAGTTGGATCAACATTACTTAGAACTGGTACCTGAGCATCTTGAAAAGTTACTTGATCAAGCTCCTCAGCAAAGCTTTGAGATGCTTCAGTCATAAATATGGAGTGAAAGGCCCCCGAAACTTGTAAAGGAATTGCTCTTTTACATTTTAAATTATCAGCCACTTTCTTCACCGCATCAGGTGAACCAGATAAAACAACTTGGGATTCACTATTATCATTGGCTATTGCTGCCCCCTCAGTTTCTCTAATCAACCCATCTAATTCATCGCGATCAAAGCCCAAAACTGCAATCATTGCTCCGCCTCCTGCGGCTGCCATTAATTCAGATCTTTTCTTTAATAGCCTCAACGCTGTCTCCGCATCTAAAACATCTGCTGAATAAAGACCAACTATCTCGCCGAGACTATGACCTGCAATTATTTGGGTCTCCCTTTCTTGTCGTTTTAAATCATCAACCAATAGTGACTCAACCACAAAAAGTGCAGGTTGCGTGTTTCTAGTATCGTTTAAATCATAAATTTCTTCGTTAGGAATACTCTCACCACAACAAATTTGCCAAAGATCTCGTCCAAGAATTTGAGAAGCTAATTCAAATCTTTCTCTCGAACCAGGCAAATCTATTAACGAATTTGCCATCCCTAATTTTTGAGAGCCTTGACCAGGAAAGACCCAGGCAATAGTCATAATTTATTTGATTAATTGTTTAGCAGCCTAATAGGGACCATGCCAAAAAAACAACGCCGCTCCCCAACTCAAGCCAGCACCAAATCCACTACAAGCTATTAAATCTCCTGGTTTGATCCTTTGATCTCTAACTGCCTCATCAAGCATCAATGGAATAGTTGCTGCGGAGGTATTGCCATAGTGTTTCAAATTTGAGAGCACTTTTTCAGACGGTATTGAAAATCTTGAAGCTACAGCATCGAGAATTCTTTGATTAGCCTGGTGTAACAAGAGCCAATCTATACTTTCAGGCTTTATTTGATATTTATCTAAAAGTTCTCCAAGAATAATTGGAACTTCTTTCACTGCAAACTTATAAACCTCTTTCCCCTCCATTTTGATCGGTAAATATTCCCCTTTTTGATGTTTAGCTCCTTGAACTAAATCTAAAAAAATATTTGATTGAAAGAGATTTAAACAACCTCCTTTACTGCCGTCAGACTTCAAATCATATCCAATTAAACCATCTTGATTATCAGTGGTTTCAATAGCTACTGCTCCTGCTCCATCTCCAAACAAAACGCAAGTCTTTCTATCATCCCAATCTACCCATTTTGTCAATTGATCTGCTCCAATAACAACCGCTCTTTTCATAGACCCAGAAGCTAAATATTGTGATGCAGTTACCAAAGCAAATAAAAAACCGCTACAAGCAGCAGTCAAATCAAAAGCGACTGCATTGGAGGCTTTCAAATTTGATTGAATTTTAGGCGCCGAGCCAAATAAATCTTCTGGAGTAGATGTTGCAAGAATTATCAAATCAATAGTTTTTACATCCCAATTAGCCATCTTTACAGCATTAAGAGCTGCATCTGTGGCCAAATCAATCAGAGATTCATTCTCTCCAATAACTCTTCTTTCTCCAATTCCAGTTCTACTTTGAATCCATTCATCATTAGTATCTACTCTCTGGCCAAGTTGATTATTATTGATTATCTTTTTAGGCGTGGCGCTCCCGCACCCAACAAAAGATATTCCTGTTTCACATTGAGAGTTCCTAATCAAATCTAAAAAAAGCCTTCATTTCATAAGTCAATCACATGGTAGGACAGAAAAGTTCCTATCAGACCTTTAAGACATCTGTTTTATTGAGATTAGCTAAATCATCCATTACTCCATGACTTGCAGCAGAATGGACTACTCTTAAAGCACTTAAAACAGATAAAGCTTTGCTTCCACCATGACCAATTACACAAATTCCATTTATTCCTAGAAGTAACGCTCCACCATGTTCAGCATGATCTAAACGTTTCTTAATACGTTTCAAATTATTTCTTAAAAAAGCAGAACCAACTTTACCCCGTCTACCTCTTGGCAACTCAGCTCTCAAAACTCCCAAAAGGACACTGCCAACTGACTCTAAAAATTTCAGCAAAACGTTTCCCGTAAATCCATCACAAACCACAACATCAAAATCACCTGATAAGACATCTCTTCCTTCACAATTTCCAGAAAAGCAAAAACGTTCTTCAGCACTCAAAAGTTTATAAGTTTCAAGAGAAAGATCATTCCCTTTACAAGATTCTTCTCCAATATTTAATAATCCTATTCTTGGCTTTGCTACCTGCAAAACATCTCGACAATAAATATTTCCCAAAAGAGCAAATTGATGCAAATACGTTGGTTTACAGTCCATATTTGCCCCAACATCTAAAACCAATACTGGTTGACCAGGATCTTTTGTTGGGAATAATGCTCCAATTGCTGGACGATCAATTCCTTTTAAACGTCCCAATTTGAATATCGCTGAGGCCATCATTGCTCCAGAGTTCCCAGCTGAATAGACACCCATAGCTTTTCCTTCTTTAACTAATTTCATTGCAATATTTATGCTCGAATCCTTTTTTTTGCGCACTGCAGTGGCTTCTTCATCCATACCAACTGAGAGACCACTAGGAATTAATTCAAAATTGCCATTATCTAATGCTCTCTCTAAAGATTCTTCTAAGCCAAATTCAATCGCTGCTTTTTGTACTTTCTCAATTTCACCTACAAATTTAATTTTTAATGGAAGCAATGACAAAGCTTTCAAACACCCATCAAGTATCGCTCCAGGTGCAAGATCTCCTCCCATTCCATCAACAGCGACCCAAACCCTTTCGGAATCTTGAATTTCATTTTTATCTTCTGTACTGTCTCCAACTTGAAGTCTTCTAAGAGGATCAAATACAAATGGCTCTAGTGTGCTTCTAGCTATAGATCCAGCGCTTGTAACAACAGAACCAGCATTAGAAACAACTGTTCCAGCGACATTAGTTGCTGCCGAAGCTGAGCTTGTTGCAGTGTCAACAAGACTAGTAACAGCTGAATTTCGACGGTACCAAATCACCAATCGTCTAATTGCCTTAGAACGATTTAATTTATTATTTTGGTGATTTTTTTCCACTGATTTATGAGCCTTCAGGAATCATTGAATCCACAATTCTTTGAAAAAGATAACCTGTTCCTCTTGCAGTAAGAATTAGTTCCGGATTAGCTGGATCATCCTCAAGTTTGGATCTTAGTCTAGAAATATGTACATCAACCACTCTCGTATCAACATGTCTTTCAGGTGTATATCCCCAAACTTCTTTCAAAATCTCCCCTCTACTAAAAGGTTCACCTGACCGACTAACCAAAAGTTCTAAAAGACTAAATTCCATTCCTGTTAATCTAATTCGTTCATCATTTCTGTAAACCTGACGTTTATTTGTATCAATCTTTAAATTCATAACAGCAATAACCCCGGAATTAGGCAGTCCTGCTATTTGTTCTTTTTCAACTCTTCTTAAAACACACCTGATCCTTGCTTCCAATTCTTTTGGGCTAAATGGTTTAACAACGTAATCATCAGCACCAAGCTCTAAACCAGTAATTCTGTCTGCAACATCTCCCAATGCTGTCAACATGACTATAGGAACATCTGATTCCTTTCTTAATTCCTGACAAACTCCATATCCATCTAATTTAGGCATCATGACATCAAGGACAACCAAATCAGGCTCACAATTTCTGAAGAGATCCAGTGCCTCGTTTCCATCACAAGCCGTAACGACTTGATAGCCAATCATAGATAGACGAGTTTCTAGGATTCTCCTAATACTCGCCTCATCATCAGCTACGAGGATGGTTTCCTTTGAGGGACTTGTGGCCGTCATTTCTTCCTTAGTTTTGGCGGCTGTCACAAGATCTTAAGTGAAGGTTCACCAACAATAAAGATCACTATCTTTATTCAACTACAGCCAACTTCCTTTTTACAACTAAGTGTCTCGATCTGTCTCTATTTATATCTGTCAAAGTTGCGGTGCTCAAACCAGGCAATTCTTTGGCCGCTGCAACAATTGTGGGGAATGGAATTCAATAATAGAAGAAAAAATTAATCAAAAATCAGAAAAATCTATTTACACAAAGATTAATTCTCCCAAAGAGAAAGCTCCCTATCGTTCAGAGCTGATAAGTCAAACAAAAGACCAAATCATCGATCGTATTCCAAGTGGATATGATGAGTTAGACAGAGTATTAGGAGGCGGTTTAGTACCTGGTTCACTTGTATTGATTGGAGGAGACCCAGGTATTGGGAAAAGCACTCTAATTTTGCAAAGTGCCACTAAAATCGCACATCATAGATCTGTTCTTTATGTGGCTGCTGAAGAATCTGCTCAACAAGTCAAACTTAGATGGAATCGAATAGAAAACTCTGAGTCCAATCTTCATTTACTTGCAGAAACGGATCTAGAATCAGTAATAAAAGAGCTTAATTATTTAAAACCTGAAGTTGCAGTTATTGATAGCATTCAAGCTTTAAATGATCAGAATTTATCAAGCTCACCTGGTTCAGTTGCTCAGGTTAGAGAATGTTCAGCAGCTTTACAGCAAATTGCGAAACGAGAAAACATATCTCTTTTAATCATAGGGCACGTCACTAAGGATGGCATGCTTGCCGGACCAAAAGTGCTTGAGCATCTTGTTGATGCAGTACTTACTTTTGAGGGCGATAGATTTGCCTCTCACAGACTACTTAGAGGGGTAAAAAATCGGTTTGGTGCAACTTGTGAGCTTGGTGTTTTTGAAATGCAAGCAGATGGATTATCGGAAGTATCTAATCCAAGCGAACTATTCTTAAGCAAAATCTCTGCCCCTGGCATCTCGACAATTGTCACTTGCGAGGGGACAAGACCACTAGCCATAGATATACAAGCACTTTTAAATCCCACTAGTTATGCAAGTCCCAGAAGAACTACCACGGGTATTGAGATAAACAGGCTTCATCAAATCTTGGCAGTTCTAGAAAAAAATATGAATCTCTCACTCTCAAAATATGACTGTTATTTAGCTGTTGCTGGAGGATTAGACGTAGAAGAGCCAGGAGCTGATCTTGGAATAGCAGCAGCAATAGTTTCGAGTTTTAAGGATATTGAGCTTGCAGAAGGTGTGGTTTTTATAGGTGAAATAGGTCTAGCTGGTCAATTAAGATTGGTCAGACAAATGCAACAACGAATTAATGAAGTTATCAGACTTGGTTATAAAACATTAATCATCCCAAATGGAATAAATACAAGTCAGATTGAATCAAATAAAAAATTGAAAATATTAAAAGCCTCTAATATAAATCAAGCATTAATCTATGCTTTAAATAATATTTAATTTGGAGTTTTGTTATTTTATAAATAAACATCAACATTTCCTCTCCCAGTAGTCTTGAGCCAATTCTCTATATCTAAATATCCACCTGGATAGAGACGCACAGCTTTACTCCAAACTTCAGCTGCCTGATCAAACCAGATATCACCTTCATCTTGATTTCCATTCCTTTGAGCCATTCTGCCTCTTTTTTCATAAATTAATCCCATATTTTTCAAACAAGAAGGCTGTTTTGGATTTTGCCCTAAAGCTTTTTTATATGTATCTATTGCCCTCTCTTCATCTCCATTACTCATGTAAATAATTGCCATGTTTTTCAATGTCTCTCCTCTATCAACTTGATTATCCTCAAGTTTTAAGCTCTCTTCGTAGTACTCAAGAGCCTCTGAATAATCTCCATCATTTTGTGCTGCTAGACCTTTTCTGTAATACAGATAGGCCTCTTTTTCTTTAGATGCAATTGGCATCACTTTTACTATTCCCTCAGCCATCTTCGTGAAGGCCTTATCAAGAAAATTGTCTTTGTTTTGACTTCGTGGCACGGATTGAACCAATTTCAATAAACATATTCTATCGTGTTTGGAAATAGAAAAAATCGATATATAAAATGTAACTAATTATATGTATTAATAAATTATTAAATAAATGCAACATGCTATTTATTTAATAAATATAGAATAAGTATCAAGTATTTATATTCCCTTGAGCAACAAAAAAATTGCACAAAGCAAAAATTCAATTTTGCTTGATGTAGATGGGATGAAATGCGGAAGTTGTGTACAGGCAGTCGAAAAAATCCTTAAAAACGACCCAAACATAAGTAATGCGAGCGTTAATTTAGTGACAAAAACAGCTTTTGTAGAACTTAAAGAACTTAATAATTCCTTAAATGATGTAATACGAACTCTTTCATCTAAGGGTTTTCCTACTAAGGAAAGAGATTACCAAACAATTTCAAACAATATTGAATTAGAAAAAAATGACAATCAAACTTTATGGAATAAATGGCGACAACTAATAATATCTACTGCACTTCTCATTCTCTCTGGATTGGGACATTTAGTAGAGGGGCAACAAATATCAATGCCCCTAATTGGTTCATTACCTTTTCATGCAGCACTCGCGACATTTGCTTTACTGGGCCCAGGCAAGGGAATCTTAAAAGCAGGTTTCCAGTCGGCTCTTAATCTTACGCCGACCATGGATACCTTAGTTAGTCTTGGTGTGCTGAGTGCGTACTTAGCAAGTATAACTGCTTTAATTTGGCCAAAAGTTGGTTGGCCATGTTTTTTCAATGAGCCGGTAATGCTACTTGGATTTGTTTTATTAGGACGTTTTTTAGAAGAAAGAGCTCGAGTAAAAACAGGAACAGCATTAAAAGAATTAGCCAAGTTACAGCCAGACATAGCCAACCTAGTTTTAGATAACAATGAAACCCGTGAGATAAGAATAGGTGCTCTACGGCCAGGAGAAAAAATTCAATTATTAGCAGGAGATAGAATCCCTGTTGATGGTTTAGTTGTAAAGGGTAATTCGGCAGTAGATATCTCCAGTCTGACTGGTGAATCCTTACCATTAGAGGCATCACCTGGTGTCGAGCTCCCATCTGGAAGCTTGAATTTAGAATCAACTATTATTTTAGAAGTACAAAAAATAGGTTCTGATACTGCAATAGCAAAGATTATAAATTTAGTTGAAGAAGCCCAAGCAAGAAAAGCCCCAATTCAAGGATTAGCAGACAAGGTTGCAGGAATTTTTTGCTATGCAGTGACAACTCTCTCCTTTTTTACTTTTGTTTTTTGGTGGAAAATAGGGACAAGAATATGGCCAGAAGTTTTAGAAGTCTCTAATCAAGGTTTTATGCAAAGTCATCATTTGCATGATCATTTAATGAATACAACGCAAACACCAATTGGTCTCTCATTTCAATTGTCAATAGCCGTTTTAGTTGTTGCCTGTCCATGTGCTCTAGGTCTTGCGACCCCAACAGTAATAACTGTTGCCTCCGGGGAAGCTGCAAAAAGAGGTTGGCTTTTCAAGGGCGGAGATGTGATAGAAATGGCATCCAAAATCAGCCAGATCGTTTTTGATAAAACAGGAACACTGACAATTGGAAGGCCTTTAATTGTTGGCTCATGGGAAAACCAAGATTCATCTAGGGATGAGATGCTCAAATTAGCCGCAAGCATCGAACAAGATAGTCGACACCCTCTCGCACAAGCAATTATTCAAGAAGCACATAAAAAAGAAATTAAATTAGAGAAAGTCACTTCCTCAACTACATTTGCAGGAAAAGGCTTATCAGGCAAAATTAATAATTTAGAGGGATTGATTAGAGTCGGAACTCCAGAATGGATAAGAAGTGAGGGAGTTCAATGGAATGAAATAATTGAACAACATTTTATGCATTCAAAAAGAAAAGCTCAGTCAGTAGTTGCAGTTGCTCGGGAGAGTAGATTATTAGGTTTTTTCTTAATAGATGATCAATTAAGAAAAGATGCTTTACTTTCAATTAACAAATTACGCTCAAAAGGTTTTTCATTGAGTTTATTCAGTGGTGATAGAGATTCAGCAGTTTTATCTCTAGGAAAACAATTAGGGTTTAATTCAAAACAAATTGAATGGCAAATGTTACCTTCAGGCAAGCTTAATAAGTTAAATGAACTAAAGAAAAATGGCTTAGTTGCAATGGTTGGTGATGGAATCAATGATGCTCCAGCTCTTGCTTCAGCAGACTTAGGAGTAGCAATAGGAACAGGAACTCAAATAGCTCAGGATTCTGCTGATCTTGTTTTACTCGGAGAAAATTTGGAGGCTCTACCCAATGCTTTGCAACTTTCAAGACAAGCAATGCTCAAAATAAGACAAAATCTTGCGTGGGCATTTGGATACAACTTAATTGCTTTACCAATAGCAGCAGGATTACTTCTCCCATCATCTGGATTATTACTATCACCTCCCTTGGCAGCTTTACTAATGGCTTTGAGCTCAATAAGTGTTGTATTTAATGCCATTTCATTAAAGTCAAAATGAAAGGAAAGTTTATTGTTTTTGAGGGTATTGATGGCTCTGGCAAAACCACTCAAATCAATCAATTATCAAAATGGCTTCTTGACACTGATCTGATTCCTGAAAATAATCAATTAGTTATCACTAGAGAACCAGGAGGGACTAAATTAGGAAAATCTTTAAGATCACTTTTATTAGATACCTCTATAGAATACAGCCCGGATTCAATTACAGAGCTTTTACTTTATGCCGCAGATAGAGCTCAACACATCAACGAAATTATTCGCCCATCTTTAAACAAAGGGGATTGGGTAATAAGCGATAGATTTTGTGGATCCACACTTGCTTATCAAGGTTATGGAAGAAAATTAAATATCAAGTTAATCAAAGACCTAGAAATCATTGCTACTCAAGATATTTCTCCAGACATTACATTTCTACTAGATATACCTGTGGAAGAGAGTATCAAAAGAAGAATAAATATAGAAGATGATCGAATGGAAAAAGAAGGCAAAGAGTTTTTATCAAATGTCTCTATTGGCTTTAGGGCTTTATGTGAAGAAAATAAATGGAAACGCATATCTGCTATGGATTCCAAAAAAGAAATTTTATCCAAGATAAAATCGGAGATAAACAAGTTGTCAAGAAGCAAATAAAATGAATAACTTTAAAACTATATATGGGCAAGATTTAGCAATTGAAATTTTAAAGTCCGCCATCTCTAAAAGACATATTGCTCCTGCTTATTTATTTGCTGGACCAGAAGGAGTTGGAAGAAAAAAAACTGCAAAAGTTTTTATTAATACTCTTCTTGATAAGAGTCTTGATAAAGGGAGTAGAAAAAGAAAAATAGAAAGTAATAATCATCCTGACTTATTATGGGTAGAACCTTCTTATATAGTGCAAGGTAAAACTATTTCACAAACAAAAGCAAAGTCCGAAAATATAAGCATCAAATCGCGACCACAAATAAGGCTTAATCAAATTAAAGATATAATCGAATTTTTAGGGAAAAAACCATTTGGAGCAGAAAGAAGCATTGTTTTAATTGAAGATGTTGAGCGAATAAATGAGTCTGCATCAAATGCATTATTAAAAACTCTTGAAGATACAAATACAGGATTATTTATTCTTATTACTCAAAGACCAGAGAAATTATTATCAACTATTAGATCTAGATGTCAAATAGTCCCATTTAAACGCCTTAATGATAATCACGTTAATAAAGTCATTCAGCAATCAGAATTTGCACGAGAACTAGATAATATTCCAAATGAAGAAATTAAGGAACTAATCGATTTTTCACATGGATCTCCTGGACGGTATCTAATAAATCTCCAATATTGGTTAGAAATTTCAAGTCCGTTAAGACAAAAACTAGAAATCAGATTAGATAATCGAATTAAATTACTAACATTAGCGAAAGAAATCACTGATGAACTTAATATAGAGCAGCAATTATGGTTAATTGATTTCGAACAAAATAGAATGTGGATAAAACAAAAAAACTCAAATATAATAAACAAACTCGAAGAACTGAGAAAACAATTATTAAATTACGTACAACCCAGACTTGCTTGGGAAGTAACATTATTAGAAATTAATTTGATTGATTAAGCAATCACTTTTTCATCAGTATTCTCTTTAAGAGCCCTAGCTTCTCTAGCTTGAATTATTAACGACTGAATTTCTTTTATTTTTTCTCCAGTTGGTAATTCCAAGCAATATCCTGCACCATAGACAGTTTTAATGAATCTTGGTTTTCTAGGATCAGGTTCAAGCTTGGTTCTTAGATGTCTTACATGCACACGTATGGTTTCAATATCATCATCAGGTTCATAACCCCAAACTTCTTTTAGAATTAATGAAGGTGCAACTGTCTGCCCATGTCTTTGCATCAAACAATGTAGCAATTCAAATTCTAGATGAGTCAAACGTACTGGTGATTCGAACCAAATCGCCTCAAATCTTTCAGGAACAAGTGTGAGAGGACCGTAATTGAGTATTTCTTGCTGATTATTACTTCCCATTGGAGCACGATTTGTCCTCCTTAATAATGCCTTGATCCTGACTTGTAATTCCTCTAATTCAAATGGCTTTGTGATGTAATCATCTGCACCAGAATTGAAGCCAGTGACTTTGTCTTTTATGCCACCTAGCGCTGTGATCATGAGAATAGGAATACCCGCTGTTCTCTCATCTCTTCTTAAACGTTGACAGAGAGTTAAACCATCAACTTTAGGAAGCATTAAATCAAGAAGAATTAGATCAGGGGCGTATTGCAAAGCAAGTGCTTGGCCCTTGATACCATCCTCAGCCTTTTGGACATCAAAACCAGTGTGCTCAAGGTGCCCTGCAACCAGATCTCTCATATCTTGGTCGTCTTCAATAAGTAAAATGCAAGGCTTCATTGATAAATGACCAAGTTAAAAGTAGCCGCAAGAGCGGTTACTAAATTTTCATATGATTCTCTCAAAATTTTGTTTTTATTGCAGAATTCGGAAAATTCGTTTTTCCATACATTAATCGTGCAAATCATATGACATGACTTGTTTTTCAGACTTGAAAAGGAGAAAAATAAATTAACTGTCTTTAGAAAGTCTTCCGATTCCAGGGCTCTACTGTTAAGGAATTCTCAAAACTGGAAGAAAAAATGTAAATAAATAAATCAATGAGATTTGTTTTTATCTTACAAATCAAGAAATATTTGTTTTTTAAACTCCCCGGGCGAAATTAGAACACGACTACTAAAGATCAGTCCTAACGTACCTTGCAAATACTTTTTGAGTCGTAACAGGGAAAAACACGAGCACAACCCGAACACATCGAGTTCTTTTTACTTAGTTACCCCTTAATTTATCATGAATACACCCATTCTAACCGTAAACACCATTTAGTTTTTATGGTATAATATATGGTATGGAAACAAATTCAATAGAACAAATTTACTTTGCGATAAGACAATAAATTCAATTCAACTTTATAATTAGAAAGTATGAAAAACTTGTGAAAGCAATGTATCCCAATAGGGTTATTCTTTATGAAAATGAAGTTTGCGAATTAATTGAATGTTCTCTCTCCACTTTGAGAAGAGAAAAACAAAAAGGACTGTTCCCAAAGAAGATACAAATCTCAACTAGAATGGTTCGGTATCGAAAAGATTTGATCATCCAAGTTCTTGAAGGGAAGTGAACAGGAGGTGCATGATGATCTCTTTGCACACAATCAAAACCACTTCACCTAAACCAAAAAGATAAACAATAAGTGTTCAGGAAAGAAGTGGTCTGTTCATTGTCATTGAACCTAAAGGTAATAACTGCAAAAGAAATAAAATTATTTACTAATTCTAAGAAAGCAAAATATATTCCTATTATTCTCTCAGCTTCCCACGAAATCTTTACTGGTTAACGTGAGGATAATCTAAATAAAATAAGAGAGGTTTCTGACAAAAATACTTTAGCGCCAACTAATTTTACTGAAAAAGATTTTTATCCTATTGATGGGCATTACAAAGCTGGTGGTGCTGAAAAAGTTGCGAAATTTCTAATTTCTGTTTATTTACTCTATTTTTTGATTTAAAAATCAAAAAATAGAGTAAATAAATGGAGCGACAACAGAACCTTGAGTGAAGACAATTAGGGCTCCCATTAGGACAATGGTAATTATTAAAGGTGCCAACCAATATTTCTTCCTAACTTTTAGGAAGTCCCAAATATCTTTTGATAATTCTAAAAAATCCTTCATTTGTTAAAAAATTCTGGTTAAATCTATTATGTGATGTTCATTTTTCTCTCTATAAGTATCTTCATCATTTTTCTTTTTTCTTAGAGGATCGTACCCAAACAACTTCATAATAAATGCAATAGGTTGTACAACGATAAGAAAAACTAATCCAAGAATAATTCGAGTATTAATCCAACCTAGAGCATGTCCTAGTTTCATCCATAATTCATAAGGATAAAAAAGCAGACTTGGTTTTAGAATTCCTAGTATTAACGATGTACTCCCTACCCAAAGAGACCAAGATCGAAAAAGATGCCCACTAATTGCAGGTATTATCCACCCAATAATAATTGGGAATCCAAGTCCAATAAGAAATCCAAATTCTCTAAGTTGCTTTTTTGAAATATCTTTTTTCATGATCAATCGAGTTCAAACTCCTGTTTCCATGTATCCTCTTTTTCGATTTTAGGTTGTTCACTTTTTATAAGGATTTGATTTTGAAGAACAAGTACATCCATTTCTGTCCTCATGAAGCAACGGTAGGCATCTTGAGGAGTGCAAACGATTGGTTCTCCCCTGACGTTGAATGATGTATTGACAAGCGTAGGGCAACCAGTTCTTTTCTTAAATGCATTAATTAATTGGTAATAACGAGGATTTTTTTCTTCACTAACAGTTTGAACTCTTGCTGAATAATCTACATGTGTAATAGCAGGAAGAGAAGATCGAGGAATATTAAGTTTCTCAATTCCAAAAAGTTTTTCTTGTTCTTTTGTCATCTCTTTGCAAAGTTCATTTTTTACAGGAGCAACTAATAACATGTAAGGACTTTTGACATTCATTTCAAATTGATTGGCAACATCTTCTTCTAGGACTGAGGGAGCAAAAGGACGAAAAGTCTCTCTATATTTGATTTTTAGATTCATCACACTCTGCATCTCTTGATTACGAGGATCTCCAATGATTGATCGTGCTCCTAATGCTCTAGGTCCAAATTCCATAGCACCATTAAACCAACCAACAACTTTCCCTTCATCAAGAATTTGAGCAAGTTTTTCAAAAAGTTCTAAATCTTCTAGTGATTGAAAAGGAGCATTTATAGTTTCTAAATAACCAATAATTTCTTTATTAGTAAAATTACATCCGAGGTAAGTCCCCTTCATTGAATCACTTTTATTTGGTTTGCGCGGTTTCTTGAAATATTCATGCCAAGCAATCAGCGCACCTCCTAAGGAAGAACCAGCATCACCACTTGCAGGTTGAATCCAAATTTCATCAAAGATTTTTTCTTCTAGTAATTTTCCATTTGCAACACAATTCAAGGCAACTCCACCTGCCAGACATAGATTTTTGAAACCTGTTTCTTGTCGTAAAGATTTTGCAATTTTGATAACTACTTCTTCTGTAACAACTTGAATTGATGCCGCTAAATCCATATGGAATTGAGTAAGTTCTTTCTCAATTTCTCTTGGAGGTACTCCGAAAAGTTTATGGAATTTCTTACTTGTCATTCTGAATCCACGATGATATTTGAAATAATTAATATCTAATTTAAATGTGCCATCATCTTTAATATCAATAAGATGATCTTTGATTTCTTTGACGTATTTGGGTTTTCCGTATGGTGCTAAACCCATTAATTTATATTCACCAGAATTAACTTTGAATCCACAGTAATAAGTGAATGATGAATATAGAAGTCCCAGAGAATGAGGGAAACTAATTTCCCAAAGAGGTTTAATTTTATTACCTTTCCCAATCCAAGTAGAGGTGGTTGCCCACTCGCCTACTCCATCCATGCATAATACGACTGCTTCTTCAAATGGACTTGGATAAAAAGCAGCAGCAGCATGCGATAGATGATGCTCTGAGAATAAAAATTCTGGAATAATTGGTTCAGTATTAGGAACAAGATTTTTTTGCAAGGATTTAAATTTCTTCTTAAGTTCTGCTTTTAAAAATAATTTTTCTTTTAACCAGACTTGCATTGCTGCAATAAATGACCGTATTCCTCTGGGAGAAACTGCAAGATAGGTTTCTAATAATCTCTCAAAAGTTAGAAGAGGTTTCTCGTAGTAGACAATGGAATCAAGATGTCTTAAATCAATATTTTGAGATTGAAGACAGTATCGAATTGCATTTATGGGAAATCTAGAATCATGCTTTTTTCTTGAAAATCTTTCTTCTTGAACTGCTGCTACGATCTCTCCATCACGAATTAGTGAAGCAGCACTATCGTGATAAAAACAAGAAATTCCAAGGATAAAGTTATTTGAGATGGTTTTTAGCAATTTATAATTATTTAAATCTTAATTAAATATTTATCGGGAACCTTGCTTACACCAAAAACACTTAGATTTTTTATCAATTTTTGGCGTGCACCTAATCGAGATTTCCTGATCGACTTGAAGCATCTTGAAGAAACCTGATTACTCAAATTCCCTAAAACTAGTTGCAATAGAGGATTCTCAGGTCTTTACGACCTGTTCTGAGATCTTCTGAGGGTCAAAAAACTCCCCGGGCGGGATTCGAACCTGCGACCAATCGGTTAACAGCCGATCGCTCTACCGCTGAGCTACCGAGGATTGCAACATTAAGAACTTAGCCTTGCCAGCTACCTAACGGCAAGTGATTTTAATTCTTGGAACACTTTTGAACCAGAATCCCATTTACTTATACATCCATTTTTAACTATTGCCGCCCCATCACAAAAAAATAATTCCTCCAAGCGATGAGTCACCCATATTGCCGCTATTGGTTCCGTTGAGGAACTTGTCAAGCTCTGCACAACTTTCAAAACTGAATTTTGACTTTGAGGATCCAATAGCGCTGTGGGCTCATCAAGTAAAAGTAAATTTGAATTGCTGACAATTGCACTAGCAAGAGCTAATCGCTGCTTTTGGCCACCACTCAAGGTATGAATTGGTCTGTCCAACATTTCTCCTAAATCCACTTTTTCAAGAGCAGATTGAACCAAATCAAATAATTTGCTATGTGGAATGGTTTTAGGAACGCTGAGCATTAATTCACTTTTACATGTTGGCATGAGCAATTGATGATCTGGATTTTGATAAACCATTGATGGTCTAAGCGAACAGTATATTTTTCCACTTTTAGGGCGAATTACCCCGCTGATCAAGCGAAACAATGTACTTTTACCGCTCCCATTTTCACCGACTATCATCCACAAACCAGGTTTTACAATTGAGAAAGATAATTGATCAATAACATTGACTCCATAGGGCCAAGAAAAAGAAACTTTATCGAATTCCAAGTGACCAGACCAAGTTGATTTCAAAATTTTAAAACCCCTATTTTTTTAATCCTGTAATGAGAATCCAGGTCTCTTACTAGAGCTGCTACTGGTCTTTTCATAAATCTGAACAGCTGATATTTCACTCACAAGAACAGTAATTCTTTTATCTTCAACTTTTTCACAAGTCAATTCTAAAAGCCTTTGATTACCTTTTTTAATCGAGTCAACAACCTCTGAATAGATCCTTTTAGCATCTCCATGCTCTTTTCTCTGCACTATCAAAGGCATAGGACTTAATTTAATGGCAAGCTCGATACAATACACTTTAAAAAAATCCTAAGGATAAAACAATTGTTGCAAATAAAATCAAATTTAGTGAATAACATGTAAAGAAAATATTTAAAAACACACATCAACCAAAGAAAATCGACTTCACTAGAAATAATACGAATCAGAAAATAAAATAATTAGCTTAAATGAGTAATATTTATTTATTCTTTTACATGCATTTTAATTCTTAAAATGATTGAAAAGAATAAGTTTTTTTATACAATTATTGATCTTATTATTTAAATCTGTCTATCATAGAAGCAATATAAAAAATGGACTTAAAGCACAATGAAGAAAAATACTATTATTTTTTTATCTTCGTCAGTTATAGCTCCAATATTTATATACTTATCAATTATAATGTTATCTAATTCATCTGGAATAGAATCAATATTAGTTATTCGCGACCTCGCTCAAACATGTGGATATCCAATTGGGGTTGGATTAATTTCTAATTTAGGGATTTTAATCTGGTCCGCATCAGCATCCATTTCTTTATTTAGCTCTCTATCAGGTCTTGTTCAAAAAAGGGAAAACTCTAATTTATTATTTTATGGAGGAATACTAACATTAATACTATGTATTGATGACTTTTTCTTGCTTCATGATAAATATATAGGAGCTGATTTTTTATACATAACATATTCTATCATTGGATTATATATATTAACTAAGTTTAGAAAATTAATATTTAAAATTGACTTTTTATCATTCATTGTTTCAGTTATCCTGCTTTCCTTGTCTATTGCATTTGATAAATCTTTCCAAGAAATATTTCCAAACAACTATATAAATATTCAACTTTATGAAGAAGGTTTTAAATTCGTAGGGATAATATGTTGGATGAACTTTTGGTGGAAAGCTTCCCTCAAAAGTCTAAGATAGAAAAAATTATTTTTAATAAAAAAAATTTAATTTCTTATATTATTATATAGTATTCCTAATACCTCTCAGGATCATATTTTTTCCAGGAAGATTTTAAATTATTTTCTTTCTTAAAATTATCAGCTATTTCTTGTAACCTTAATATATCGACACGCCATATATTATAAATACCAAAACGACCTAATTCCTTTGGATTTAGTAATTGCCAATGACCTAATTTAGAAGTTAAATTATCGATTAGAATCAAAACAGTATTTGAGCCTTTAGGATCTCCAATTTGATTACCTTCCCATCCGATTCTTTTCTCAAAAGATAATCTTTCTGATAAGTCTATAATACTTATTATTGTATTAGATTCATATAAAATTACTTGATTAGTATAAAAATGAACAGAAGGCTTTTCTATACCCACCATTGCTATTGATTCATTGCTTTTCTTTATTTTAATAAGCAAGTTTGATGCCTCTCTTAAAGGTAATTGTCTATTAACATCGATTAATTCAAATAAAGGATTAATAGCTAATAATTGAAAAAATATAATTGGGAATTGAAGGCTTAATAAATTAATTTTTA
>QCFJ01000023.1 GCA_003280265.1 Prochlorococcus sp. AG-363-G03
TTTCTACCATTGGATTGTGAGCAGCTTTAAAGCTGTTGTGGAACTGGCAAAATTCCACCCAGAAGGAAGACTATGAGCTTTGTCAAGAATAGGAAAAATCCAATTCTTAGATAAGCCGGTCTGAGAAATCCCCTGACATCCTTGCTTACACATTTTCATTCCTCAACAAAACATCCTTCATAATTTCAAGTCCAAATTGATGTCATGTGATTTTTCGCAAGATTTGTCACGATTGAGGACATTCTCAAATTAGAGTGTTTTTGTTGAATTTTTAAAAATTAAATAGTTTTTCCTGAAATATTATCTCTAGGAGATTCCACCATTTTTCGGGTGATAACCTGAGCTCTGCAACAGACCACAAAAACATCCGGAAAATCATGTTAAAGGAAAAAAAGACATCTAAAAATATTTCTCTTAATCAGCAAAGTAAAAACAATTCCAAAAAAATTAAAAAAACAGCCGCCAAAGTAAACGTGACTAAAGAAACTCAAACTCTTCCTCAAGAATCTTCAAATGATCTAAAAATTGATTTAGATCTAGAGGCGGATAAATTAATTGCTGAAGCAAATAAAGTACCTGAAGCAGATATCGAACTAGATGATGATGATGATGCCTCAGTTCTATCTAGTGCTCAAGAAGCAGCAGCCAAAGCTTTAGCAAGTATCAAAATTGGTCCAAAGGGTGTTTACACAGAAGACTCGATTAGGGTTTATTTACAAGAAATTGGTCGTATAAGACTTCTCAGGCCAGATGAAGAAATCGAGTTAGCGAGAAAGATAGCTGATCTTCTTCAATTAGAGGAAGAAGCCGCGCAATTTGAAAGTGAGAATGGACATTTCCCATCAGTAAAAGAATGGGCAGCTCTTGCAGAGATGCCATTAACTCGCTTCCGACGGCGATTAATGCTTGGTAGACGAGCAAAAGAAAAAATGGTGCAATCGAATCTGCGATTAGTAGTTTCGATTGCAAAAAAATATATGAATAGAGGATTATCTTTTCAAGATCTTATCCAAGAAGGAAGTCTTGGTCTCATTCGTGCAGCTGAGAAATTTGACCATGAGAAGGGATATAAATTTTCAACTTACGCTACCTGGTGGATCAGACAAGCTATTACCAGAGCAATTGCAGATCAAAGCAGAACAATTCGTTTGCCTGTGCATTTATACGAGACAATTTCACGTATCAAAAAAACCACTAAAGTTTTAAGTCAAGAGTTTGGAAGGAAACCAACCGAGGAAGAAATCGCCGAAAGCATGGAAATGACAATTGAGAAACTTAGATTTATTGCCAAAAGCGCCCAGCTACCCATTTCTTTAGAGACACCTATTGGAAAAGAAGAAGATTCTAGACTTGGTGATTTTATTGAAGCGGATATAGAAAATCCTGAACAAGATGTAGCAAAAACCCTGCTAAGAGAGGATTTGGAGGGTGTTCTTGCTACATTAAGTCCTAGAGAAAGAGATGTTCTAAGACTTCGTTATGGCTTAGATGATGGGAGAATGAAAACCCTTGAAGAAATTGGACAGATTTTTGATGTAACTAGAGAGAGGATAAGACAAATAGAGGCTAAGGCTCTTAGAAAACTCCGTCATCCAAATAGAAACGGGGTACTAAAAGAATATATCAAGCTAAACTAAAACAATTAAACCAAAATTGTCCTTTACTCAGCGACTAAACCTAAGATTTGCTAGATGGTAAATCTCATTTCACGTTAACCTTATTAAATTATTTTCCAAGAATTTTAATTTGGTAAGGTTGACTGCTTAAGGTAAAGAAATAGAAAATATTTGCTAATGACACTAGACCAACTGCGCATCGCCTCTCGCCGAAGCCAGCTGGCCATGGTTCAGACGAACTGGGTACGAGATGAACTCCAAAAGGCCCATCCTGATCTTGCTATCACTATTGAAGCAATGGCTACGCAGGGTGACAAAATTCTTGATGTAGCATTAGCAAAAATAGGAGATAAAGGTCTGTTCACCAAAGAACTTGAAGCTCAAATGCTTGTTGGTCGTGCCGATATTGCAGTCCACTCACTGAAAGATTTACCTACCAAACTTCCAGAGGGATTAATTCTTGGCTGCATAACAGAAAGGGAGGACCCTTCGGATGCGTTAGTCGTTAATGAAAAAAATCAAATTTACAAACTAGAAACTCTGCCAGAAGGATCTGTTGTAGGGACTAGCTCCCTAAGAAGGCTTGCTCAATTGCGATACCATTATCCAAGTCTTGTTTTCAAAGATGTACGAGGAAATGTTATTACACGATTAGAGAAGCTTGACTCAGGAGAATATGACTGCCTGATCTTGGCTGCTGCTGGATTACAAAGACTTGGTTTTGCTAATCGAATACATCAATTAATACCAACAGATATTTCACTTCATGCTGTGGGACAAGGAGCTCTTGGCATTGAATGTGTAAATGGTCAACAAGAAGTGCTAGATATTTTAAAAACACTTGAGCACGAATCAACATCTAAAAGATGTTTAGCAGAAAGGTCTTTCCTCAGAGAACTTGAAGGAGGATGTCAAGTTCCAATAGGCGTTAGAACTGAAATCAACAACAATGAATTAACTCTTGAGGGTATGGTTGCAAGCTTAGATGGAAAAAGATTAATTAGAGATATAAAAAAAGGGTCGAAAAGCTCTGCTGAGGAAATCGGAATAGAATTAGCCAATGAACTAAAAGGTCGTGGTGCTGGAGAAATATTAGAAGAAATATTCAAATCTGCACGGTCCTAAATCATTGAAAAATTTAATTAATTAAATTAGGATCTATTTCAGATAAGTAACGCTCCTCGCAGGTTTTAATAATCTGAACTGCTTTTTCAACATCAAAGAAACCATTTACAGTACAAGTTCCTGGTTTTTTAAGATCCTTATAATGCTCCCAATAATAAGTTGTTTCTTTGATCCAATGCTTCCCTAATTGTTCAAAGCTTTTTATGTGATCCATCCTCTTATCATCCGCTATTACACCAATTACTTTGTCGTCAACTTCACCCCCATCATCAAAGGTCATGATTCCTATTATCCTTGCCTCAACAATTGAACCTGGGATCAACGGTTCAGTAACACCAACAATTTCAATATCTAATGGATCACCATCTTCATCCCATGTCCTTGGGAGACATCCATAAGCAAAAGGATAGGCTAGGGACGAATATCCAACTCTATCGAGCTTTAAATGCCCTGTTTCAGTAATAAGTTCATATTTATTTATGGTATTTGAATTTAATTCAACAATTGTATTGACTCTAAGTTCAGATTCATTGGCAAACGCAGGTAATACATGAAGCAGATTAGGCATTGATCTGCTAGGTGCTTGGTCAAGGTTAGCCATAGTATTTATTTATGTTCCTACATGGTAAATCAACGAAGCAAATGTAAATGTGGTTGTGGCACATAATTTAGAAAAGTTTCAACAAAAAAAAATGCACAACTAAATTTTTATTTTATTCAGAGATTTTAGAAAGCTTTTCAAGTTTATTATCTAAGTATTCAAGAAAATAATTTGGCGATAATGTCGCTCCTGAGACCTTTTCTACAAGTTCCTCGGAATCCAAACTTCTCCCATGATGATGAACATTTCTGCGAAGCCAATCCAATATTTTACTGATTTCCTTAGATGCAATTATATTTTCAATTTTTCCTAAATCTTCCTCCAGAGTTTTTGTTAGCTGAGCGCTAATAAGATGACCAAGCAAATAAGAAGGAAAATAACCAAACATCCCTTCACTCCAGTGAACATCTTGCAAACATCCCTCAGTATCATTTTCAGGGGAAACACCTAGAAGGTCCCTATACCTTTTATTCCATTCATTGGGCAGCTCTTCTACAGAAAGCTCTCTCTCGAGAAGATCAATTTCCAAGTCAGTCCTAATCATTATGTGCAACCCATAACTAAGCTCATCCGCCTCTACTCGATTCAAACCTGGAGTAAATGGATTTAGATTGATCCATAAATCATTACCAGAGTGAATTGGAGCGCCTGCATTCTCAAAATGATGCCAAAAAGACTTTGCAAATGAAAAGCTCCTAGCAATTCTATTTTCCCAAAATAAAGATTGACTCTCATGAACACCCATAGAGGTTGCTTGACCTAACGGCCATGCAAACCATTGGTGACTTTGCGAAGGTAACCCTTGTTCATACAGAGAATGTCCCCACTCATGTGCGGTAGCCAATAAGCAAGAAAGTGGCTGACCTTTAACTATCCGCGTCGTAATTCGATAATCATCCGGGCCCAAAGTTATAGAGAATGGATGAGGAGACTTGGCTATAGCCGTATTAGAAGGATCCCTAGACCAATCATTTAAAAGTATCTGACAGAGCTTTTCTTGATCGCTAATTGCTAAATCCCATTTCTTACTCTTTTTGCTGGTTATTGTCGCAGCCTTCTGAATCAATTCGGGCAATCTTTTTTTTAAAGGTTCAAATAGTTCGCTTACACGATTAATCGTTAAGTTCGGTTCAAAAGGTTGGGCAAGTGTCTCCCAGCAACTTCTTTCTTCATCGAGCTGGTTGGATTGTTCTGTTCGTAATGAAATTAATTTCTTGAGAGCTGGAGAAAAGCTTTTGAAATCATTATTTTTCTTGGCTTCCTGCCAAAACATATAACCTTCAGACTTTGCTGTCGCAAGCTCAACAACCAATTTCGGATCCAAACTTTTTTGTCTCTTCAAATCTTGCTCAAGCAACTCAATATTTCTAAACCGATCTGTCAGTTGTTGTGAATCAAAATCGTCTTTTTCTTTTAAATTTTGAAGTTCGAATTTTGCTTCTTTTATTAAAATCTCGAATTGTTCAGAACTTTGTCTTGCATGAATTTGCTTAGCCAAAAGACTTAATTGCTCTCCTCTCCAGGTCGAGCCAGCAATAGGCATAGATGTATTTTGATCCCAATAGAGAGTGTTTTGTATAGATCCCAATAACTGCGTATCTTTTAGGTAATCACCCAAAAGCTGCCAAGCAGACTTTGACAAAGTATTCCATTTGAAATTTATCTAATCTTAATATCAAATTGATGAAAACAGATCCGTATTTGGTCAATTTAAAATAATTTAAATCATAATTTCTAATTTAAATTATTTATTCATGATTTAAAGATCAAAAAAATATATCTTTTTTTATCAGCTCGAATTCAAAATACTTTATACTTAATGGAAAGAGAACAAACCTGTTAATATTTCATATAGTTTGGTTAGACAATTTATTAGGAATGGAACAGATTTTATCAACATTAGATTTCGAGACGAATGGCCAAGGTTTTTCTGACATAACACAAGACATTAATCATTGGATCCAATGTAAAAAGTTTCAAAAAGGAATACTTCTTATTTTCTTAAAGCATACAAGCTGTAGTTTAATTATAAATGAAAATGCTGATATTAATGTTCTCAAAGACCTCTCAGCATACATGCAAGCTATTGTCCCAGAGGAAGGATTTTATCCAAATAACAGAACCAGTAAAAAAATAGAATATCTTCATTCAGAAGAAGGCTTAGACGATATGCCTGCTCATATCAGAACAATGCTTACTTCAAATAATTTAAGCTTCAGTGTTGTGAATGGTAAATTAGAAATAGGTTTGTGGCAAGCAATCTATATTTGGGAACATAGAACATCAAATAAATCAAGATCATTACAATTGCATGCTATTGGTGATTTTGATTTAAATTAAAATTAAATAAAAAAAACTCATGGTTTCATTATTAGAGAAAAATCAACTAGATTGCTTTATAAAAAATAACCCTTCTTGGATTATAGATAATAATGCGATAAAGAAAGAATTTAATTTCGATAATTTTATAGATGCTTTTGGCTTTATTAGTAAGATCGCTCTTTTATCTGAAAAGATGAATCATCACCCAGATTGGCAAAATACATATAATAAAGTTAAGATCATTCTAACTACTCATGATAAAGGTGGTATTACCACTAACGACATAAAGCTTGCTGAGTCTATTGATAAATTAATCAATCCCTAATGCATCATTAATCACTGCTGTTAAAATGGAAACAACTAAATCCAATGTTAAAAAAAGTATAGTATCAAAAACTAATATTCCCATTACAATTATATCAGGTTTTCTGGGCTCAGGAAAAACAACTTTATTAAATCATATTCTTACTAATCAGAAAGGTATAAAAACAGCTGTATTAGTTAATGAATTTGGTGAGATAGGAATTGATAATGAGTTAATAATTAAAACTGAAGAAGAAATGATAGAGCTAAATAATGGATGTATTTGTTGTTCTATAAATGGCGAGTTAGTAGAAGCAATAGAAAAGTTAATTAATGCCAACAACAACCTAGACTATATTATAATTGAAACCACTGGATTAGCAGATCCTCTTCCAGTTGCAATGACATTACTTGGAAGTAATTTAAGAGATCAAACAAGACTAGACTCTATTATAACTTTAATAGATGCTGAGAACTTTAATGATGTAGCTTTCGAAAGTTCAATAGGAAGATCCCAAGTAATCTATGGTGATATATTACTTCTTAACAAATGTGATTTAGTAAATAGTAAAGACATAGAAAAGACCATAGCTAAGTTAAAAGAAATAAAGAATGATGTAAGGATTTTAAAAAGTATTAAAGGTAATATTCCTCTAAATTTATTATTAAGTGTGGGTCTATTCGAAACTGATCTTATAAATCAAGAAGAATCATATCATGACAACTCTCATGAACATGTACATGTACATGAACATGAACATGAACATGAACATGAACATGAACATGTACATGTTCACTCAGAAGAAGATAATAAAATTGAAGATTTTCTTTCTGTTTCTTTTCAAACTAAAGAACCTTTATCTCTTAGAAAATTCCAATATTTTCTAGATAATCAATTAAAAAGTAATGTTTTTAGAGCCAAGGGTATCCTTTGGTTCAGAGAAAGCGAAAGAAGACATGTGTTCCACCTCGCAGGCAAGAGAATTTCTATTGATGATAGTGAATGGGGAGAAGAAAGAAAGAATCAACTTGTCTTTATTGGGAAAGAATTAAACAAAGTGAAAATACTCTCTCAATTAAATGCATGTATTGACAAATAATCAAAAAATACCAACTAAAAAGATAAATTGAACAACATCAAATCCACCTCAAAAATCTTTAAGGAAGGGAAAGGTATAAATTTCATATATAAACTAATCGGATTAAAAAATAGTCGCTATATATTAAAGTTCTTAGTAATCCTGTTAACATTTTTTGTTTTATTGCCGTTATTCACCCTCGCAGGAGATGCTTTACACGGTATTAAAAAAGGATCTATCTATTTGACGATAAACAATCTTAATGAAATAAAAGGAACACTATTATTATTGATTCTTTCTCTAACTCTAGGAGGATTTTTAGGAGTAGCTAATGGTTGGATTTTAGCCAATTGCCATTTCAAAGGACGAAAAATTATTAGAGTTTGCCAACTAATTCCTTTCGCGACTCCAGCTTATCTTTTAGCCGCTACATTCATTGACCTCGGCAGCATAAATTCCATCAGAATAACCGGCATGTTTTGGGGGGTATTAATAATGGCATTCACAACCTATCCATATGTATTTCTACTATGTTCTGAAAGTTTTGAGAAAGGTGGTAGAAAACAAATTGAGGCATGCAGAACTCTTGGGATAGGTCCTTGGAAAAGTTTTTTTAGAATATCTCTGCCAATAGCTCTTCCCTCAATTACTGCTGGGTTAGCTTTAATGGCGATGGAAATCATAAATGAATTAGGTGCCGTTCAACTTTTAAATATTCCAAGTATTTCTGCTGGAATACTTGAGAGTTGGGTAGAAGAGGGTGAACCCTCAGGTGCCATTGCTCTTGCCTTATTTGCTCTGATTATAGTTTTTCTATTAGTTGCAATTGAACGCAAATCAAGAGAGAGAAGTAAAAGATGGACAGACGGAGTGAGTAGTGGAGACTCGCCAAAATGGGAATTAAAAGGTATGAATCTATTCCTTGCTCAAGTTATAACCTTTACTCCTCCAATGCTTACATTAGGTATTCCAATTACATGGGCAATAATAAATATTGATCAAATGAATCAGGGCTTCAATACAGATCTAATTAGATTAACTATTAGGAGCTTTAGCTTAGCCTTGGCTGTTTCACTAGTAACGATATTCATATCATTGATTTTATCAATTTCTAAGAGATGGCATAATCAACAATGGCTAAATATATTGACCTTTTTATCAAGTATTGGCTATGCAATCCCTGGCTCTGTTTTAGCTCTTGCTCTTCTCTCCTTTAAAGGAAGTATTTGGCAAATAAATATATTAAGCTTACTTATCTGGGGTTATAGCATTAGATTCCTAGCTGTTTCGAAAGGTGGTCTTGATGCTGGGTTTGAGAGAATTTCACCAAATATAGATAATGCAGCAATAAATCTTGGGAAGAACTGGTCAGATGTCCTTCTCAAAATACATCTACCACTTCTTAAAGGACCAATGTTGGTGGGTCTCCTTCTTGTTTTTGTGGACACCATAAAAGAATTGCCTTTAACTTTTATTTTAAGACCTTTCGATTTTGATACTCTTTCAGTACGAATATTCCAATATGCCGGTGATGAGAGAGTGGCAGAATCTATTTTACCTTCATTGATAATAATTTGCTTGGGATTAATAGCCTCTTTAGCCTTAATACCCAGCCTAAACAACAGAAATAATTAACACAGATATTTAAACTTTAAATAATCTTTTAACTGGGTAAACTAAAGATACAAGTATATCAGAAATTGTTGAAACAAGGCGATAGCAAAGCAATGAAGCTATCAGAGACGCTTCTGGTAAATGTGATGAGCCAAGGCTAAATAGAATTACAGATTCAAAAACACCTAAACCTCCTGGGGCTGCGGGGACTATAAGGCCGATAATCCATGCGAATGAAAAGTAAGATATTAATTCACCACGAGCAACAAATGAACCAATAGAGAATGCATTAATACAACATAAAAAGCCCAGGAAGCGGAAAAAAACAAATATAGTCTCCACTAATATTGGCTTATAAGGATAAAAAATCGTTCTTGGATTATTTTGATTATTTTGTGCTAATTTTCTGTCTTCAATATTATCATTATTAGTAAAAACTTTTGCCTTGAATGCCTTCAATTTTCTAACTACAAACTGTCTAAATGCTGGCAAAAAAATTAGAGTAGTTGACCAGCAAAGTATATAAATAGCAATATTAAAACCTTTAAAAGGTATAAAGATAAAGCCTGCAACTAACATTAAAATTGGTTCTAATAAAATAGATTCAATTGATTTTTCTTTGGAAAGCTCTAAGCGCAAGGTATTATATCTAGATACAAAATGCCATATTCCTCCTGGCAAATATTTATATATATTTGTAGCTAAAAATAGTTTTACAATATTCAACTTATTAATTTCACAGCCAATATTATCGATTAAAAGCTTCCATGCATAAGCATTAATAATTACACTTAAAAAACTAAATAAAATTCCCAATATTAGCCATAATATCTCTTGACTAGTAATTGTCAGATTAGACAAAGACTCGGAATTTTCATATATTGAATTTCCAAGAAATACAAAGCAAATGCATGTTACTAAAAGTTTGATATTAATTTTAGATAATATCCAAAAGATAAAACTGTTTATTTCAAGTTGAAACTTTTTCAAATTAAGCATCAATTCGAAAAATCATCTAACTCAAGAAATTCTGATAATTCTAAAAATAATCTTTGGCGAATTTCTTCTATACTAATTCCTGTCTCCAAAGATATTTTAGTCAAGTCATCATGTTCTATTTTTATTGAAGTCTTAGCATTTGGTCTCATAATTTGTTTAACATTGACTTCCCCAAATTTAGTGTTGTAGCACAGTTTTCGTCTTGGAAGTATCCAGCGACTAATCTTATTTTCTCTTATTCCAATTGTTGTACTATATTTAAACCAAACTTCCCTGATTAAGGTTTGATGTTTTGGGTAGATAATAGCCTTTATACATATACCTTTTCTATTTTTTTTCATATCAACCGAATAACAAATCACATCTATAGCACCGGCAGCTCTTAATCTTTCTATCAAAATTGCAATATCTTCAGGAGTAGAGTCATCGATCCAAGCCTCCTGACAAATTATGGTCTCATATGCAGGCTTAACATTATTTTCTTTACAAGCCTGGTCCGAATCTATTAGCAGAACGCGTAAAAAATTAGGTCTAGAAAGATTTTTACTTCCTAAACCAATACCAATCTTTTTAATAATTATATTATCTGGACGGGCTACTTTATCTACAAAGGTTGCTATCAATGCAATACCAGTGGGTGTTGTTATTTCACCAAGATATTCATCCTCTAACAACATTAATGGGATCTTAAATTGTTTAGCTATCTCTAAAACTGTTGGGACTGGAACTGGTAAAGGGCCATGCAAGGTAGATACAATTCCTTTCCCTGCAGGTGGACTTGAAAAATAAATATTGTCTGGTTTTAAAAAATCTATAGCCGAGCATACATTAACAATATCAACTATGGAACAAATTGAACCTAGTTCGTGAAAATGAACATCTGTAATTTGATTCCCATGAACAATTCCTTCTGCCTCGGCAAGAATTTCGAAAACCCTAATAGATTTTTTTTTCACATAATCATTCAAGCTTGACTCAAGAAGTAGATTTTTAATATCATTAAAACTTCTAGGTAATTCTTTAAATTCACTTTCATTTTTTATGCAGACAATTCCTCTAAATCCATTACTATCTCCTTGATTAAATTTTAATTTATAATTTTTATCTATTTTTAAACTTGATAAGTTATTCAAAAAAATAGAGTACGGAACACCTAAATCTAATAATGCTGATACAAGCATATCTCCAGATATTCCAAGACAACAATCAACAAAAATAGATTTCATTTATGAGTATATTTATAGACAGAATAAATTTAGATAAATCAAAAAATTAATTTTTATTGTTAAGTCTTTTTCTATTTTTATTATCCATATTTTGTTGAGGTACTGGAGCTATAATTTGAAAAGCCTCAACCAAAAGTTGATAATCAACACGACGAACATCAAGGCTAATAAAATGTTTTAAATAGTTGAAAGGTACTTCACCTTTAAGGTTGACCTTAAAAGGTATGGCTTTCTTTTTTTGATTTCTTGGCTTTTGACGGATTTTCACCACTAAATCCTTATCTTCTGGCTTAGTAAAAACCAATTCTCCTCTTATTGAGAAATAATCATCACCTTCCAATAAATCATCAGAATCAACTTTAGAAATTGAAGCTTCATTCAATTCATCTTTCTCCTTAAAATCTTTTTTTAAAGTGCTAGGTTCCCAAATACCTGTGATTTGCAAATGAAGATTTTTATTATTCCTACATCTTGGATATACAACCCACAGGTGAGGTTTTTCTAGAGAGACATGATTACGAACCAATGTTATAACTCTTCCAAGCAGAACTGAATCTATTTCATTACCTTTAGAATCAATGAGAGCACCACGAGTAAAATTGTCATCATCTTGGGGCTTGTAAATACCTCTAACCATTCCAATAGCTCTGTATTGCAATGGATCAGTGACCAGGGGAATTGGGTGGTTCTGCATCTATTTAATAAATTGCCCATTAATGACCAATCTTAAATTTACCAAAATCCCTACAAATACTATTCTAATTTTATTCATTTGGGACATTTCCATACTGTGACTGATCAAATGCCTTCAGAGCTTCATCGAGTGCATCAGATGGAGTTGTTGCATTATCCATAGCTTCTGCTTGCTTTAGACGATTCATTAAATCGAATGGATCGACAGGCAAACCTTGATCAATTTGACTTTCTGCATCAAAAGTATTGTAAATATCTCTTTTCTCATCGATTGAATAATTTTTAACTTCTGAAATTTTTGTAATTTTTGGAGAGGAAATAACTTGCCCTACAGTTATTAAAGTTGGTGTTAAGCAAACGAAAGTCAAAAATAATTGACGATGAATAATACTTCGAGTTTGATTCAAAACTTAACTTTGGTCTAAATTTACATGATAATAACTTAAGTAATAGAAATTTTAAGTCTTGCTTATTGCAACATGGAATGTAAATTCTATTCGTTCAAGAATAGATCATGTAAAAGAGTGGCTCATCTCCAACAACGTTGACATTCTTTGCTTACAAGAAACAAAAACAGAAGATCAATTTTTTCCAGTTGAAATTTTTTCAAATCTTGGATATGAGGTATCTATCTCTGGGCAAAAGTCTTACAATGGAGTAGCAATTATAAGTAAATTCCCGATTAGTGATATACAGCTTGGTTTTGATGCGGTAATTTCAGACCACAAAGATTTAGCTATCTTAAGTCAGCAAAAAAGAATTATAAGTGCTGAAATAAATGATATTAGAATTATAAATGTTTATGTTCCAAATGGATCATCATTAGATTCAGATAAATTTATTTATAAAGAAAAATGGATAAAAGGTTTAAATGCTTATCTAAGAAAGATAAATTTAAATCATACACCTATATGTTTATTAGGAGACTTTAATATTGCTCCTGAAGATAAAGATATACACACACCAAGTAAGTTCGAGGAATCAATTATGGCTTCCTCTAAAGAGAGAAAATTACTTAAAGATGCTTTAGGAGGAGAATTAGAAGATGTTTTTAGAATTTTTGAGCCTGGAGGGGAAAATTGGTCTTGGTGGGATTATCGCCATTCAGCCTGGGAAAGAGACAAGGGTTGGCGAATCGATCATATTTACTTAACAGAAGATATTCTTAGTTGTGCCAATAGTTGCTGGATAGATAAAGAACCAAGATCCAGAGATAAGCCAAGTGACCATGCACCTGTAGTTGTCGATATCAGCTGGCCTCCAACAGAAATTGAAAATGAATTTTTCTTTTAAAAAAATTAGATTATTTTCTATTTTCATATCATCACAGAATTAACAAATCAAATATTTACAATTTGCTAAAAAATATTGTTTTCAAAGGGCCTCGCCTCTTAAGAAGCCAGTCTGCAACTTGTTTTTATGATCAAGCTTAACGAGGGAAATAGCTCCTTAAAAGATTAAAAAAAAATAACCAGATGCTGAACAGATTCAAAAATTTAGACGAATCAGTCACTTTTAGGCCATTATGGCGAACTGTGTTTATGAGCTCATTAGCTGAGGTGCTGTGACAGACGCGTTGAACACAAAAAGATCTGAAGAAATTTTTGGCTCTGCCAAAAATTTAATGCCTGGTGGAGTCAGTTCACCTGTAAGAGCTTTCAAATCTGTTGAAGGGGATCCAATCGTTTTTGATCGAGTTAAAGGTCCCTATGCTTGGGATGTTGATGGAAACAGATACATCGACTATGTGGGCAGCTGGGGACCAGCTATTTGTGGCCATGCTCATCCTGAGGTAATTGCGGCCCTTCAAGAAACACTGGAAAAAGGAACTAGCTTTGGCGCACCTTGTGTTCTTGAAAACCAACTTGCTGAAATGGTTATAGATGCCGTACCAAGCGTTGAAATGGTCCGCTTTGTAAATAGTGGCACCGAAGCATGTATGGCTGTTCTTCGTTTGATGAGAGCCTTCACCGGGAGAGATAAAGTTATCAAATTTGAGGGTTGCTATCACGGACATGCAGACATGTTTTTAGTGAAGGCAGGCTCAGGTGTAGCAACACTCGGTCTGCCAGACTCACCGGGTGTCCCAAGAAGTACTACTGCTAATACTCTTACTGCCCCTTATAACGATCTTGAAGCAGTAAAAGAACTATTTGCCGAAAACCCTGATGCAATATCAGGAGTCATACTAGAGCCTGTTGTAGGGAATGCAGGCTTCATAACACCTGAACCAGGATTCTTAGAAGGATTAAGAGAGGTCACTCAAGAGAACGGGGCTCTTTTAGTTTTTGACGAAGTAATGACCGGTTTTCGAATCAGCTACGGAGGTGCACAGGAGCGTTTTGGAGTTACTCCTGATTTGACAACTATGGGCAAAGTAATTGGAGGAGGCCTTCCAGTAGGTGCTTATGGGGGCCGTAAAGAAATCATGTCTATGGTTTCCCCTTCTGGTCCTATGTATCAAGCAGGTACTTTAAGCGGAAATCCTCTTGCTATGACAGCAGGAATTAAAACTCTTGAACTGCTTAAACAAGAAGGAACATACGAAAAACTAGAAGCTCTTACAAAAAAACTTTTGGATGGAATCCTCACTGCTGCAAAAGAATCAAATATTCCAATTCATGGTCAGAGCATTAGCGCTATGTTTGGTTTTTATCTATGTGAAGGCCCTGTTCGGAACTTTGAGGAAGCTAAATCAGCTGATACTGAACGATTCAGTAAAATTCATAGAATGATGCTTGAAAAGGGTGTTTATTTAGCTCCAAGTGCATTTGAAGCGGGTTTTACATCATTAGCTCACTCTGAAGATGATATAAACGCTACAATAAAAGCCTTTCAAGAAAGTTTTTCTGAAATCTCATAAAAAAAGTCCAATTAAAGTCAATCTTTAATTGGACTTTTTTTATTAAGTTCTAATTACTATCTATTCTTTCCTCCTACAATAACCGGAACATTTCCTGTAGAACTGCCTGGCAAGGATGGAACAACTTGTGTCTCACCATTCCATTTATCTAAAAACAATTTAAAAAGAACTTGATCATCAAGGCTTTTATTTAATGTGTCATACCTGAGAGCTTCTTGCTCAGCAATTTTAACCTCAGTTTGAGCTCTCAAGAGTTTTTGCTCAGCAATTTGTTTTTCTTCAATTGCTGCTCGATACTCATCTGCAATAGTTAAACCTGTTAAATCAAGAGATTGCACATCTACATAATCAAACTTATTAAGTTCATCTGCCACTGTTTGTTCTACTAATTCTGAGATATCACTCCAGGAACTTGCGATAGTTACTAATTCATATTTTGAGAAAACTGACTTAAGTGCTTTCAAAAGTGATGGTTGGATAATCCTATTGTAAATCTCTCTATCGTTATAAGAAATTGTTTTAAATACTCTTCCAGCTTCGTTAGGTTTTAAAGCATACTTTACAGTTGCAGTTGCAGAAATAACCTGCAAATCTTTAGTTAATGAATCAAACTTCTCAGGTCTAACCTGAGTCTGAACATTAAAAGGATAAGTATTTTGTATAAAAGGTACTTTGAAATTTAGACCAGGCTTACGAGAGCCGCCACTCACTTTTCCTAATGTTGTCACAACTGAAACCTGCCCAGCAGGGACAACAAAAAATGATTGAGTAAGAAGTAAAAAGCCAGTAAAGGAGAGGACTAGTAGAAGAGTTGTTGTGCCACCAGGTCCACTCGGAGTCACATTACGAAATGGAGTTGTCATAAAAAAGTTTGTCTAAGATGATTTTATGTTGATTTAGAGAATATTGTGAACTTTGTTAGATAGAAAAAATAATCAACTTACTTTTTAATTGATCAAGAAGAGTTCTTGTATGAATAAAAACTCCATTTTCTTTACTTAAATCATATCTTTAGCAGTTCTTAAAACCTCCAAATAAAGTTCTTCATCAATCTCTCTAATATCATATTCTGTAGGCATCGTCCCGTGCTTATGTTCATGAACAATCATCCAACATGATCTTTCCAATTCTTTTTTTGACATGCCAGAAAATTCAAGTGATTTCTTAGCAAGTTTTTGTATAATTTTTTCCATAATAAATAATTATAAAAATAAAATTTTTAAATTATCATTTTACTATCTATAATTTTCAAATTGAAGAGCTATTTCCAGATCCTCTTCCTCTTTCTTGAGTAAATTAATTGCAGTTTGCAAATCATCTTTGCTTTTACCAGTTATTCTCAAACTTTCCCCTTGTATTGAAGCAGAAACTTTCTTTATATTATCTCGAACTAACTTACTTAGTTTCTTTGCAATTTCTTGAGACAATCCTTTTCTTAATAAAACGTTTTGCAATACCATATTTCCGCCAATTATTTCAATCTTTTGGAAATCGAAAATTTTTAATGATAAATTTCTTTTCGTAGCCTTCTGCAATAAAATATCCTTTACAGATTGAATCGTCATTTCACTAATAGAAACAATAGATAATTCATTTTCTTTAAGATCTATTTTAGTCTTAGAATCTTTAAGATCATATCTTTGATCGACTTCTCTTCTCAATTGATCAATAGCATTTACTAATTCCTGGTGATCAAATTCTGAGACTACATCAAAAGAATAAGAAGAAGGCATAAAAACTTCAATTTGTTTCCACCATTTTATTATTAAAAAGAGAAATTGCTTATAAATATATTTAAAAGATATTTTGTAGGTTTAAAAAATAACTATAAATAAATCATTATCTTTGATTTTAAATTAATCAAAAAACATAAGGCTGACAATCTTTCCCATATCTTCAGCACTATGACAACTACTTAATAATGTTTCACTGTCATGGAATGCGAAACAAATCAATTGATCACATCTATTAATAATTTCTTGATTACAAAGACTGCTTGCCATTGGCAAAGGTAAATCATTATTTTCTTCTTTTTCTATTAAATGTAAAACGCTCCCAATAAGATCCTTTACCTCTGCAGTCTGCCTATCGAGAGATTGAGGCAATAAAACAGTCAAGAGAGAGGGGTTAACATCTAAAACGGCTCTAATCACTGCCGCATTGACCCCTTGTGAACCTGATGTAATTATCGAATGCCCTTCCTGAGCCAAAGACCGTGCTATTAATTCAACTATGTGAATCGAAACAACTGGCACATGCCTACTCCCTAAAAAAGCAATCCTTCTTTTTCCCTCGTTTTTTAACAAGGCCAATTCCTGAGCGAGAGTATCAACTCGTCCCAATGATAGAAGATCGAGTGATCGACTCAAGGACATCCTAATTCAGATAATTTAAAGGTAGCACTATTCATGAAGTCAAAAAGAAATTCCTAAAGTTTTAAAGATTCGATCAAGGTCACAATTTTCTTGAACTAATCGGAAAGCATAAGTAGCTTTGACTGTTTCATGAAGACGAACATGGCCAAATGCTTGCTCAATAACTTCAACTGTTGAGAGTGTATCTCTATCAACTTTTAGCAATGGAACATCTAACTCTTCGGATCTATTGATTAATTGTGGTAGTGGTTCACCAGCACCTGTCAAAATTAGACATTGAGTAGAAGCTTCCAAAGCCGCTAATTGGATATCCGTTCGATCAGCGCCAGTAACTACTGCCATATTACGCCTTCTTCGAAAAAATTCCATTGCAGAATTAACACTCATCGCACCTATGCTCAATGTTTCTACCATCAACTCAAGCCTGTCAGAGCAACAAACAACTCGAGCATTTAAACGTCTCACCAATTCTTCAACCGTGACACTCCTCAACAAAGGTGACCTAGGCATTACCCCAAAAACATCTAAACCTAGTGACTTAAGTGATGGAACTACATTATCTTTAATATCTTTAATTTGATCAGGGTTAACAGCATTTAAGATAACACCACCTAAATAATCCCCAAGTTGATTTTTAGCCTCCAACAAAGGTTCAACACTTCTACTATCTTGCCAAAAATGAGCGAGTAATACTTTAGCATTTAAACCTTTTGCAAGTTGACTGAGACTTAATCCATACAAAAGCCCCTCATGCAAACTCCCTGCGGCCTCAAGAATATTGATAGTATCACCAGAAGAATCAAGAGATAGCTTTAACTTATCAAATTCAATTCCAGGATCTAAGCTATTTGATTGAATCCTTTTACTAGCAGTAGAGGCACCCAAAAATTGAATCGAGGGAATTAAATTTTCAACAGATAGTTTTAAAGTCTCTCCAACGAACCTAACGTCATCATCAATCATCTCTTGAATGTCTCCTCTATCAGAGACATTTAACTCAAGACTTGTGGCTAAGGGTTTACCAAATCTAACCAAATGATTTGAAGCGATTAAATTTCTTGCTATGCCAAGAACTAAGGCTGATTTGCCACTAAATGGTTCACATGATCCAATTAGGAAGGTCTTGCTCATTAATTAAAGACCTGAGGTGAGATTAATAACTTTTTAAGTTTAGGCTTTTTGAGAAAGTTCTCAACACTTAATCTGAATAAAATTCTCATCAGACAAAAGCTCTCTATTAACTCGTAATTTTTCGCAAGAGATAGAATCAATACAACTCAATGAAAAGACTTGTACAAAAACTCAAGGTTTAAGGGTTTAAAGATTGCCATAACTGGGGCAAATGGGAGTCTTGGCAGGTCTCTAATTGAAGAGCTGAAAGCACAAGGAGCTTATGTTGTTGGCTTAACTCATAACATAAAAAACAATGAAAAATCTTTTAGGAAGAGACCAAACGAATGGATTTATTGGTCTTGCGGTAAAGAAGAAATACTTTCAAAAAGTCTTGCTAATATTGATATTTTGATACTTAATCATGGATTTAATCCAAAAGGAATGATTGATTCAAATGAAATAAATAAAGCCATAGAAATAAATTCACTCAGTCATTGGAGATTAATAGAAATATTTGAGGGTTTAGCAATATCAAACAATGATTTAAATAAGTTCACTTCAAAGGAAATATGGGTAAACACATCAGAAGCAGAGATCCAAATAGCATTTAGTCCAGCATATGAAATAACAAAACGTCTAATTGGTGAACTTGTAAGCCTAAAGAAAAGTAAATTATTAATGGAAAAAAGGTCTCAATTTATAATCAGGAAATTAATACTAGGTCCTTTTAAATCGAAATTAAATCCACAAGGAATTTTGAGTCCTGAATTTGTAGCAAAAAAAATAATTCAGAAAGCAGAAAAAGATGATTGTTTAATCATAGTATCTCCCAATCCCATAACCTATTTATTAATGCCAGTCGTTGAATTAATTAGAATATTTTATTCAAGATTTACAAAAAAAATATACTCCTAATGATTGCTTTCGAAGATAATCAATCTCCTCTATCAGTAAGTATTTCAAAACCGTTTTCCGTAACCAATACAGTATGCTCCCACTGAGCAGATAGATTCCCATCTTTAGTAATTACCGTCCATCCATCACGAAGAGTCTTACAATATTTCGACCCAAAATTGATTATGGGTTCTACTGCAATAGTCATACCTTTTCTTAGACTGACATTTGGCAAATCATTAGTTCTAAAATTAAATACCGAAGGTTCTTCATGAAGATTCCTTCCTACACCGTGACCGGTATAATCTTCAACAACACTGAAACCATTTGCTTTTACATAATCTTCAATTGCTCCTGCAATATCAAGAAGCTTATTTTTTGGTTTAATTTGTTTTATTCCAAGCATCAAAGCTTCTTTAGCCACTCTACTTAGTTCAACTGCTTCATCTGAAGCATTTCCTACACAAATAGTTATACAACTATCTCCATGGTAACCATTATAAAAAGCGCCTGTATCTACTTTTAGCAAATCTCCATCATTAATAATTTTCTTCTTACTTGGTATTCCATGAACAACCTCGTTATTTACGCTTGAACATATACTACCTGGGAAGCCATGGTATCCTTTAAAACTTGGCGTGGCACCATGATCTCTTATTCGTTTTTCCGCATATTTATCTAGATCCAAGGTAGACATTCCTGGTTTGACCAAATCTCTAATTTCACTTAGAACAGTTGCAACTATTTTGCTAGATTTACGCATAATTTCTATCTCTCTTGAAGACTTAATTTCAACTCCTCTCCTTTGTTTAATAACAGGACCATTATTGACAGG
>QCFJ01000024.1 GCA_003280265.1 Prochlorococcus sp. AG-363-G03
TCACTATGTCTGCCATATATTCAGGTTATGCTTGCTTCTCGTTTTTTACTAAAGCTTTATTTATTTTCAAAGATTTGGGCTGCAAAAGTGACCATTTATTTGGGTTTGTATATCTAGAGCTCAAATGGTAGCTCCACCCAGAAGTGCATATTTACATATACCATTTTGCCATAAAAGATGTTTTTACTGTGATTTTTCCATTATCCCTTTAGGTGATAGCGTTCAAATTACTGGTAGTCCAGGGATAACTTCTATTGCCGCATATTTGGATTTACTTCATAGAGAAATTTCAATTAACCCTCCAGGTCCTGCTTTATCAACAATCTATATAGGTGGTGGAACCCCTTCTTTATTGAAAAAAGATGAGTTAGGTGATTTGTTGAAAAATCTTCAAAGAAAATTTGGATTTCAAGATGGTGCAGAGATAACTATGGAGATTGATCCCGCAACATTTGTTGAAAATGATCTGAACGGATACATAGAAATTGGAATCAATAGATTTAGCTTGGGAGGTCAGTCATTTGATGACAGTACTTTGGCTTCCATTGGAAGAAAACATAATGGTTCTCAATTAATAGAGGCTTGTAATTGGGTAAATGATTTATTTAAAAAAGGGATGTTAAGAAGCTGGAGTCTTGATTTGATTCAAAATCTTCCAGGATTAAATTTGTCTAAGTGGCTAAAAGAGTTAGAACAAGCAGTAAAAATAGAAGCCCCTCATTTGTCAATTTATGATTTAACTATTGAACCAGATACTGTTTTTGGAAGAAGATATAAAAAAGGTGAGTTGAAAATCCCAATTGAATCTGAAGCTCAAAAAATAGATTTCGTAACTAATAAATTTCTGAAAAGTAAGGGTTTTTCTAGATACGAAATTTCAAGTTATGCATTGCCTGGGCATGCATCTAGACATAATCGTATGTATTGGAGTGGCTCTGGTTGGTGGGGGTTTGGTATGGGAGCAACAAGCGCTCCTTGGGGAGAGAGATTTTCTAGACCCAGAACAATTGCCAGTTATAAAAAATGGCTTGATCAGCAGGGGAGTCAATTATTAGAGCAAACTTTGTTTAGAGATAAGTCAAAACCAATGCCATTGGATGAACTGCTGATGATTGGTCTCAGAAGGCGTGAGGGAGTTCATTTGGAGGAACTTGCTAAAAATGTTGGATGGACTCAAAAAGAATGCGATAAGAATTTTAAATTATTGCAAAAATTCTGGCTAAATTCTTTAAATGAAGGATCTCTAGTAAGAAAACATGGAAGGTATTTTTTAAGTGATCCTGAAGGAATGCAAATTAGCAATCAGGTTTTAATCCAAATGTTTTTGTGGTGGGATTCACTTGATTTAGATTAGTAGAATTAATCCATTCTTTTAAGGCATCGATGCAAAGTTGGCGTCCTGCAATTAAAGGTTTCGCAAATGGGGGCTGTGTAATCGAAAGGCCAAGAATATCAGCAGTAACTCTTACCTGCCCATCACAATCACTTCCTGCACCAATGCCAATTATTGGAATGTCTAAATGTTTCTTTAATCGACTGGCAATTTCTCCTGGTATGTGTTCTAGAACTATTGCAAAACACCCTGATTCTTGAAGCATTTTTGAATCGTTGAAAATTTTTTCTTGACTATTTTTATCTCTAGCTTGTGTTTTATATCCAAGTTGATGAACTGATTGTGGAGTTAGGCCAAGATGCCCCATTACTGGGATTCCCATTCTAATAAGTCTTTTAATAACCAATAAAGTCTCAGGTTCCGCTCCTTCAAGTTTCACTGCTGAAGCAGTGGAGTTTTTCAGGAGAGTTCCGGCAGCTTCAACAGCCTTGTCTTCTCCACATTGATAACTTAAAAAAGGCAGGTCACATACTACTAAAGGTTGCTGGGAAAGGGGTTTAGCAAAACCTCTGCAAACTGCTTGTGTATGGTGAAGCATTTGATCAAGTGTTACGGGAAGAGTCGTTGCATGACCTAAGGCAACCATTCCAAGTGAGTCCCCAACTAGAACAACATGAGCTCCTGCTGCCTCCACTATTGAAGATGAGATAGCATCCCAAGCTGTTAATACAGTTATCTGTTTGCCCACCTTTTTAAAGTTAACTAATTCTGTGGTTTGCATTTAATTCTTAATAACGAGTTTAGCTGTTGCTAGAATATTATTGACTCGGCCCCATGCGGCTGTGACGCCTAAACCTGGTCAGGACCGGAAGGTAGCAGCCATAATGGATGCTCAAAGCAGGCGTGGATTCCGGGTCACCTTAATTCAAGCAAGTTGATAATTCTCAACGATTTTGTCTTAGACGTAAAAAATCCGGTATTGAGGCCCCTGATTCCCTGACTTCTGATTGTTCGTATAGTGATTGAGGCGAGAGCCTTGCTCTATTTCTCTCATTTGAATAAATCTGATTACTGTCGAATCCAGTTGCAATAACGGTTACTTGGATTTCCCCTTCAAGTTTTTCATCAACAACTGTACCTACAATGATATTGGCTTCTGGATCTACTACATCAGATATAACTTCAGAAGCAGAAGTCATGTCTTCTAGAGTCATATCTTTTCCACCAGTGATGTTAATCACGCATCCTTTTGCTCCATCTATTCGAGCTGCTTCTAAAAGTGGGCTGTTGATTGCTGCTTGAGCTGCTTCTAGAGCTCTTGATCTTCCAGAGCCTAAACCAATACCTAAAAGGGCAGTACCAGCTTCTGTCATCACAGAACGCACATCCGCAAAATCTACGTTAACCAACCCAGGACAAGTGATTATGTCGCTTATCCCTTGAACTCCTTTCATTAAAACATCATCAGCACTTCTAAAGGCTTCTTGCAAAGGTGCTCCGGAAATTACGTCTTTTAATCTGTCGTTTGGAATAACAATTAATGTATCAACATTCTCTGCAAGCCTCGCGATACCCTCATCTGCTTGTCTTAAACGACGTTTACCTTCAAAGCTGAATGGTTTAGTAACTATTCCTACTGTCAAAGCACCACTTTCTTTGGCAACTTGAGCGACAACAGGGGCAGCACCTGTTCCAGTCCCTCCGCCCATGCCAGCGGCAATAAACACTAGGTCTACTCCTTCTAAGGCTTGTTGGAGGTCAGCTCTAGATTCTTCTGCGGCCTTTTGACCAATGCTTGGATTGCCCCCTGCACCAAGGCCTCTAGTTAAGCTTTGACCAAGCTGAACTCTATGAGTCGCAGATGATTGAATAAGAGCTTGAGCGTCTGTATTGAGAACACGATATGTGACTCCATCAAGATCACTATTAATCATCCTGTTGACGGCATTACTACCGCCACCTCCAACGCCAATAACCTCAATACGTGCCGATTGACTGGGTAGGATCCCTTCATCCATGTTGAAACTAGATTTGTTTCCTATTCCCATCACCATATTCAGGATTAGAACTCGTTTTGGGCATTATGAACATCATCCATGAATTCTGTTGGTTTATGGGTTCAAATTGATTAACAAATTAATTTCCCTGATTGGTCTTGAATTATTACAAATATACTAGTGATTTCTGAAAAGTTGTGTCGTAGCAAGGCTTTTACCTTCTGCTCCCTAATGTTTTTTCTATTTTTAATTCTGGTTTGCGAGGATCTTTAAGATCCACGATTTTTACTTTTGTGTTGATTAAAAGATTTGGTAATGATTTTTGTAGCTGGTTAAGCTTATCAATTTGCTCGATTAAGCGATCAGTTCCCGAGCCTAAAAGGACTGAATCGAAGTGCTCGGTTTTTAGGCTTATTTCTTCAAGAGGATTTATTTCGATTTTTTGAAGAGGGCTTTGAAATTTAAATCTATTTTTTATAATTAGGATTATTTCTTTTTTTTTATTTGGATTCCAATTTTCGATAGATAATTTTATTTGATTTTTTTTTGACTGATTTACAAATTGAAGTGGTATCCAAGATCCTTCTATATCAATCATTCCTTGTTCTGTAGTATTTGATAAAACTCGACTAGCTAGAGCAATTGGTTCTCTTTCTAAAAAATTTAAATGAATTTCGGGAGGGAAAATTTTCCGGCTTACGGAAACACCTTTAATAGGAAGCTTTCTTATTAAATAAGATTCTATTTCTTTTGGATTTAATTCCAACAAGTTTTTTGGATAAAAAATACTGGTGGTTTTTTTAATGTCGTTTTTTGTTATTCCAGATAGACCTGTGATTCTAGTTTGCTCAAAACCAATTGGTTCCCAAGCCTGGTTTAAAAATGTAATGATGAGAAAAATTGAAGTGCTTGAGAAAAAAAGTAATTGCCAAAGTTCAATGAGAAAATTCTTTTTTTGAAAAATAAACAAATCTTTTATAGTTGATTTTCGATTATTTTTAAATGAGTTTCTGTTTTTTCTTTTTTTAGATTTCAAAGGTCGCATCTTGCTCTGGACATAAGTTTGTCCATCCATTGACGAGCACGTTCAGCATCTGAAAAAGGCACATCTATTTCTTTACCTGAACCAATAAGCCTAAGTCGGCAGCGTCCTTCAGATTCTTTTGTTAGAGGAGCTTCCCCTGAACTCAGAGACATTAGCTCAACCATTTCTAATTTCTTGACTTCAAAAGTTGCTTCCTCCTTGAAGCTACCAGCCTCAAAGCTGCTCCAGCATAAAATCCCAGCTTTTAATCGAGCAGCTCCTGTTCCATCAAGCTTGGCCAGTTCTGAACCTTTAGCCCAAATCAAGTAGAGATTCTGTCGCCTTCTCTCGATCCAACCAAGGGAAGCAATGAGAATAAAAGCCATTAGTAATGGCAACCAAAGAAGACCGTGAATCATTTTTTGAAATAGAGATCTAAAAATGTCATGGTTAATTCATTCTCTAGCTGTTTCTATGAGATTAGCAACAAGTTTTTCTAGTTTTATTCCTGAAGCTTCCCACAACATTGGATACATGCTTGTTCTAGTAAAGCCTGGCAAGGTATTAACTTCATTTATATAAATCTGTTGCGAACTCTCTTGATAAAAGAAATCTACTCTAGCCAAGCCACAAGCATTGATAGCTTTACATGCCTCGATAGCTAGCTTTTGTATTCTATTAGATATATTTAGGTTCAAGTCAGCTGGGATGATTGTATTGCTTAAGTACTCATTATATTTTGACTCATATGTATACCAATCAGTTGCAAATTTAACTTCGCCAATAACTGAACATTTCATTTTGGACTTTCCTAATACGCCACATTCAAGTTCTCTCCCTTCGATATTTTTTTCTACTATTACCCTCTCATCGTATTTTGCTGCAATTTCTATACCAGAAATAAGTTCTTGCTTTGACTTTGCTTTGGTTATGCCAATAGAGGAACCCAAATTAGCTGGCTTTACAAAACATGGATAATGTATTGTTTTTTCTATTTCATCAAAAATAGATTTCATTAATATTTTATTTAATAAATCCTCTTTATGTAAAAAAACATACGGAGTTTGAGGAAGGTTGAATGATTTAAAAATTGATTTCATTGCTATCTTATCCATTCCTAATGATGAACCAAGAGTTCCTGATCCAACAAAAGATTTTCCTGTTAATTTAAATAGTCCCTGAATAACGCCATCTTCCCCATTTGGTCCATGTAGCGCAGGAAACCATACATCAATATTGTTACTTAATATTGGAAAGTTACTGAGATTATTAATGGAAACTTTATTGCTTTTTGTTGTGATGATTGGTTTTTTTTCTTCCAATAAAATTGACTTTGAGTATTCTGTATCCTCCCAAAACCCATTCTTGTTTATATAAATTGGATTTACAATAAAGTTTTTACTATTGTAAGGATGAGATAGAGCATTATAAATTGTCTTAGCTGATTTGATGGAAACTTCGTGTTCGCTTGATTCTCCACCGAAAACCAGTCCTATAATTAGCTTTGTATTTGGCATATTTATTTAGCTCTCAATATTCTTTAAACGTGGGTTATTGAATTAATCAACATTTATAACAAACTTCCAGTTAATGAGAATGGACGTATCTCATTGATTTTTATATTCACTATTTCTCCAGGTTGAGGTGATTCTCTATTAATTGAAGACTTTGGGAAAAATGTTAATCGATTTGTTCTAGTCCTTCCTAGTAATTGGGAACTATCTTTAGAATTTATGCTCTCAACGAGTATTTCCTGTAAAGAGTTTTTATACCTTAAGTTTCTTTTCTTTGCAGTCTTTTCTACTAAGTTATTAATTTCTCTTAGTCGATCGATTTTTACTGTTTCAGATAATTGATTAGGCCATAAAGCAGCTGGAGTATTTGGTCTGGGAGAATAGGCTGCAGTATTTACCAAGTCAAATTGAACATCCTCAATAAGTGATAGCGTCTCTTCGAATTCACCTCTTGTCTCTCCAGGAAAAGCTACAATTGCATCAGAAGTAATTGAGGACTCAGGCATTATTTGTTTTATATAATTTACAATTTCTTTATAGGATTGAACAGTATATCCTCGACCCATATTTTTGAGTATTTTATTACTTCCACTTTGGACTGGTATATGAAAGTGTTCACAAATCTTAGGAAGTTTTGCACATATATCTATTAATTCTTTTGTGAAATACCTAGGGTGACTTGTGGCAAACCTTATACGCTCTATTCCCTCAATATCATGAATATATTCTAGTAAATATGAAAGTGTTAATTGCCCAGATTTATTGAATTTATAAGATTTAAAGTCTCTGCCATAAGCATCTATATTTTGTCCTAAAAGTGTTATTTCTTTATACCCAATTCTCGCTAATTCTTCTATTTCATTTTTAATAGCTTGCGGCGTTCGTGATTGTTCTTTACCTCTAACCGAGGGGACTACGCAATAAGTGCACCTCTCATTGCATCCATAAATAATATTAACCCAGCCACATATAGCGCTCTCTCTTCTTGCTGTCGTAATGTCTTCGTAAATGTGCTGTTCATCAGTCGCTAATACCTGATGTCCGTTATCAACTTGATTAAGAAGAGTCTCCAGTCGATTTGCATGCTGAGGTCCCATAACAAGATCTACTTCAGGAACTCTTCTTAAAAGTGTTTCCCCTTCTTGTTGAGCTAAGCATCCTGCAATAATAATTTTTAAATTAGGATCTGACTTTTTCCTTCTAGCTTGCCTACCTAAATAGCTGTAAACTTTTTGCTCAGCATTATCACGAATAGTACATGTGTTGTAGAGAACTAAATCTGCCTTAAGTTCCTCCTCTGCAAGCTCATATCCCATTGTTTGCAAAATGCCTGACATTCTCTCTGAATCAGCTTTATTCATTTGACAACCGAAAGTGGTAATCCAGTAGCTTCCTCTATGGCTTCTAAAAGACTTGCTTTGTTTAGTAGGAGCTATGGATGTTGTCATCGCAGATTAATTTTTTTCCTTGGGGAAAAAGATTTTTAAGATTGTCCTAAAAAATTTTCAAGGGCGAGCGAGGGGATTCGAACCCCCGAATAGCGGCGCCACAAGCCGCTGCCTTAACCACTTGGCGACGCCCGCCTTGTGCTTTTAATCTACCAATGATTTGTCATTTTGAAATTCCAAAATGATTTTGGTAAAAAAATTTAGCCTTAGAGTATTGTAGATAGTACGTATTAAAAATATCACTTTTTATATCTTGATCAAAACGCAATTGACAGATATAGAAGTTACTGTGTAGGCAGAACACATAATAATAAAGCCCGGGATTGAAATCTATTCACAAGTGAATTTCGCAAAAGATGTTGAATTTATTGCAAGTCCTCCAAAGTCTGGGCGAGTGGATGTTCTTGTTCCAAGATGTTTAATTGGTAATGGACATGATGTGTTGGGAACTTCAATTGACAAAGAAGGATTGTTGTCTGTTCGGCTTGAGTGGCGAGATGGAACAATTACATCAATTAGGGGCTTAGAAGAAACTTCAAAAGTCTCTGAGAAAATCCTTTTGCCAAGATTTGCAGAGCCGCATGCACATTTAGATAAATCATTTTCTTGGTCACGTTCACCTAACTTGAGGGGTAGTTATCAAGAAGCTTTAGCAGCAAACCTCCGTGAATATGAATTGAGGTCCGAAGAAGAATTGATTTTCAGAGTTGAAAAGTGTCTCAACCTAGCTCTTGTTAATGGGATTAGGGCCATTAGATCTCATATAGATAGTTTTGGAGAAAAAGCGATCAGAGATTGGGATCTGATAGAAAGTATTAGAACAAAATGGCAAGAGAAAATTTTTTTACAGTTTGTGGCTTTGGTTCCATTAGATTTTTGGCAAAGTGATGAAGGCGAGCTTTTAGCTCAAAGAGTTGCTCTAAATGGAGATCTCTTAGGTGGGGTGATAGCGCCACCTTTCAATAAAAGGAAAACTTTTAAGTCCTTACTTCACCTAGTGCAACTAGCAAATAGACTTAAGTGTGATATTGATCTTCATATTGATGAGTCGCAATCTTGCCCGGCTGGGGGATTGAAATTACTTCTAGAAGTATTAGGCCAAGTTAAAAATGAGATATCAATAACTTGTAGTCATCTAAGCAGTATGGGATTGTTAAGAGAAAAGGAGATTTCATTTTTAGCGACCAAAATGGCTAAGAACAGATTAAAAGTAGTTTCTTTACCATTAACTAATTCTTGGCTTTTAGGAAGAAAAGATCGATCCACCTTAACGAAAAGACCACTAGCACCTATTTTTCAACTTCAAAAAGCGGGAGTCGATGTATCTGTAGGAGGAGACAATATAAATGATTCATGGTTCCCTTTATCTAATTTTGATCCTATAAATTTAATGTCATTCTCCATGACAATTGCTCATTTATCTCCCTGGGACAGATTGGGCCTTTCTCCATTTACTTGGTCTCCAGCAGATTTACTTAACCTTAAATGGGATGGCATTTTTCAAAAGGGAAGTCCTGCGGATTTTATTTTGTTAGATTCAACTAGTTGGGTGAAAGCTTTGTCTGAAAGACCTAAAAGAAGAGTAGTAGTTAATGGTGAATTCTTGAATGAATTGCCTAAAAACAAAAAACAACATTCACAAATCATGAGTCATGACTAGTAAAGAGAAAATAGAGTTGCTATTAAGTGAACTAAAGCAAGTATCTCATCTAGAGATCTATCAAAAAACTAGTGATTTAAAAAGGTTCTCTAAAGATTTCTTTGATTATTCACCAATATTGATTAATGAATTGAAAGATTGCTTGGCTGACATAGTTGTTCGACCACTTTCGGTAGATGCCATTATTGATGTTGCTCGAATTTGTAATAAGTACTCAACTCCGTTGACACTTAGAGGTTCAGGAACAGGGAACTACGGGCAAAGTGTTCCCCTTGATGGTGGAGTAGTTATGGTTATGTCTGGTCTTAAGAAAATTAGAAATTTCGATTCAAAATCAGGTGAAATTACAGTTGAATCTGGTTGTTTGCTTAGGGATATCAATGATGAGTTGATTAAACATGGTCGACAATTACGGTTGCTTCCAAGTACATGGAGAAGTGCCTCTATTGGCGGCTTCATCGCTGGTGGTTCAGGTGGAATAGGATCCGTTCGTTGGGGCTTCCTGCGAGATCCTGGGCATTTGCAATCCTTAGAAATAATAACGACTGAGGATTCTCCAAGAAAACTAGAATTGAACGCAAACGAGTCTGAGGCATTGAACCATGCTTATGGAACCAACGGAATTATTACTGCGTTGACATTAACGACTGCTCCATCTGTTGAATGGCAACAAATAGTTGTCGATTGTTTTGATTGGAATCAGGCTGTTGACTTGTTAAGCAAATTTAATTGCGCTGCACTAGAGCTTTATTTGGGAACCTTGTTAGAGAAAGAAATTCTTAACTGTATTCCGCATTGGTCTGGTAAGCCTTCAAGTAAGCATAGGATATTATTGTTGGTCGCGCCTGATGGTGTTAGTACAGTTGAGCGACTTGCAAAGTCGGCTGGCGCAGACTTTGATGACTTGGGCCCGGAGAACCTGAAGGCTGGGACAGGCCTTCGCGAACTTTCTTGGAACCATACAACTTTACATATGCGTGGCATTGATCCTGGTTGGACTTACTTGCAAATGCTTCTTCCTCAGCCTGAATCTGAAATGATGAGAAAATTGAAATCTGAGTGGGGATCCAATCTTTTATGGCATTTGGAATGTGTTCGTCAAAATGGAGTTCAAAGAATAGCTTCACTCCCACTTGTTAAATGGCAAGGTGAAGAAGCTATGAATCTATTAATAAGTCAATGCAGAGACCTTGGCGCAGTGATTTTTAATCCGCATACAATCACTGTTGAAGATGGAGGTCTAGGTGTAATTGATTCTGATCAAGTGCAAGCTAAGAGTAACTTTGATCCAAAAGGGATTCTCAATCCAGGTAAACTCAAAGGGTGGAATCTAAAAGGCAATTGATTTATTAATCTATAAAATAATTTAAATTGTCAATATTTTCCTTCGAAAAAGATCACCTATTAAATAGAGTGATCCTGTAATTACAGGTGGTGGCGATGGCCATCTATGTTGCTTCTTAAGTGCTGATAAAACATCTTCCACGCTAAGCGCTTCTTTGATTTTGTCTTTAAATTCAGGGCAAAAACTTAAAATTTGATCTTTAGACCAGCTTTTTTGGTCAGGAACAGGAACTAGCCATGCTAAATCTTTTTCTCTGATTAGCTTCTGTAAAATGCCTATCATGTCTTTTCTTTTTTGAATTCCTAGTATCCAAATAATTCCATTTTCTTGATCAGTCCATGCGTCTCGTTCAATGGATAATTGGTTTGCCGCATGAGGATTATGTGCACCATCAACAACTATTGGCAATCCTTTCCATTTTGTTGCTTGAAGTCTTCCAGGCCATTTGGCAATAGAGAAACCCTCTCGAATTTGTTCTTTAGAAATAAACCATCCAATATTTTTTAAGGATTCAATAACTCCTTTAGCTACAGCTGCATTTTCTTTTTGTATCGCTCCTGATAGACCGAGTTCCCAGTCTGATGGAAGTGGATCTACCCAATGAATGACTGCTTGTTGCTTTAGGGCAGTTTCTTCGAAAACTCTTTTTACAATATTGTGTTGAGCAGCTGTAATGACAACACTCTTTGAAGTTATTACAGCTGCTTTTTCAGTAGCTATTTTTTCTAGATTATCACCCAGGTATTCACAATGATCAAGACCAATAGCTCCAAATGCAATAATAGGTCTATATTTATGTGCGGTTGTTGCATCAAGTCTACCTCCGAGTCCTACTTCAAGGATAAGAAGTTCAACTTCTTTTAAAGTAAAATATTTAAGTGCTATTGCAATAACAAATTCAAAAGGAGTTAACCTATATTTTTCTGCAATTGGAGAAAGAGCGAGACTTAATGATTGAAATTCTTCTTTAGGTATATGAGTTTTGTTGATACATATTCTCTCCACCCAATCAACTAAATGTGGCGAAGTTGTAACTCCAGTTTTGATATTGACTAGGCTAAGAACACTATTAATAAAAGCTGCAATAGAGCCTTTCCCATTTGTTCCGGCAATATGAATGGCGGGTGTTTTTTTGCAGGGCTCTCCCATGGCATTAATAGCCGATAACATACGATCTATTCCAAGATTCATATCTTTATATTCTGTGCTCTTGGTTTCAAAAACGAAGTTCGATTTTGTTATGAAAGTTTCATCAGACATTTGTCAAGTCTCACTATAAGCTCTTTGACTTCTTTTTTTGTAATAGTTAAAGGTGGGACTACCCTTACTACCTTTGTACCTGCTGATACTAGAAGAAGTTTTTCTTCTAAGGCGGATTTGACAATATCAAGAGATGTTATTTTGATATCGTCTTTTATGACGAGACCTTGAATAAGACCAACGCCTCTTGTGGAGATAAATATATCTGAATATTTTTCTGATAGTTTAATTAATCCTTCTTTTAACTGATCACCTCTGTCGTTGACTTTATTTAGGAGGTCTCTTTTTTGAATTTCTTTTCCAACGGTTAGAGCTGCTCTACAAGCGAAAGGATTACCTCCAAAAGTGCTGGCATGATCACCGGGCTGAAAGACATCAGCCAGCTTATTGGCTAATAGGGCTCCTATTGCATGCCCACCTCCAAGGCCTTTGGCTAATGTGAAAACATCAGGTTCAATTCCTAGTTGTTCATATCCCCAAAGAGTACCTGTCCTTCCCATTCCGGTTTGGACTTCATCAAATATCAATAAAACATTGTTGCTCGTACATTTTTTCCTTAAAAGCTCAAAAAATGATTTTTTTCCAATATTTATTCCTCCCTCACCTTGTATGGGTTCAATTAAAACAGCTGCAATTGTTGGACCTGTTTTTTCTAAATCATCAAATAGATTTTCAAAAGACTCACTATCGTTATAAAAAAAGAACTTGAATCCCTGAACAATTGGCTCGAAGCCTTTGTGATATTTCGGTTGCCCAGTCGCACTTACTGCTGCGAGAGTTCTTCCGTGAAAGCTTTCCTTTGAGCAAAGAATAACTGGATTGTCGATGTTGCGTTTAATATGCCCATATTTTCTTGCCAATTTAATTGCAGCTTCGTTTGCTTCTGCACCGCTATTACAGAAAAATACACTCTTAGCAAAACTATTAGAAGTCAACCACTGAGCTAATTCTTCTTGCTCTGGGATACCGTAAAGATTAGATACATGTTGAAGTTTTCTTAATTGCTTTGATAAGGATTTATTTAGTGCTTTATCACTGTGGCCTAACGAACAAGTGGCAATGCCAGCTACCGCATCAAGATATTTTCCACCTTCTTTGTCCCATACCCACGAGCCTTTACCCTTAACGAGGTCTAAAGGAAAACGATTGTAAGTGCTCATCATTGAGGTGGGAGCGGTCGGACTTGAACCGACAAACCCGAAGGTGCCGCATTTTGAGTGCGGTGCGTCTACCAATTCCACCACGCTCCCATAAATATATTTTATGTCAAAACTAGCAGAAATATGAAACTAAGCCGCATTTTTTTGAGTATTAATATTGTCTTCACTAATTGTGTTGCTGGTGAAGGAATTTTGAGGTGTTATTTTTTCAAACTTTCTAGAAATAATAGAACCTGCATTAGTTAATTTTTCTTCAAATTTTTCATAACCTCTATCTAAGTGCTCGAGGCCCGTGAAAATACTAGTTCCTTTAGCAGAGAGACATGCAAGGATAATGGCAGCAGAAGACCGTAAATCTCCTCCCTTAACATTTGAACCTAAAAGTTCTTTTACTCCTTTTATATGAGCAGTATTGTTTTCAAGATAAATACACGCGCCCATTTTATTGAGCTCCAAAACATGTTGCATTCTCTTCTCGAAAACGCTTTCTTTGATTTTGCTTGAACCTTTAGCTGTGGCCATCAATGACATAAATGGAGCCTGAAGATCAGTTGGGAAACCAGGGAATGGACTTGTGGTTATTTCAACTCCTGAAATGTCTCTTGGAATGATTTTCAAATGATGATTCCCATGATGAGATATTGAACAGCCACATTCTTGAAGTTTTGAAATAACAGCACCCAAATGATTTGGGATTACCGGACCAATTGTGAGTGGTGATCGTGTTATTGCTGCCGCAATAAGAAAAGTTCCTGCTTCTATCCTGTCGGGGATAACACAATGAGAAGTTCCTCTTAGAGATTCCACTCCGATGATGGTAATTTTTTTCGTTCCGGCTCCAAAAACCTTTGCTCCCATTGAATTAAGCATTTTTGCTAGATCCTGTATCTCTGGTTCTCTAGCGGCGTTCGATATTGTTGTTTTGCCTAAAGCTAAGCAAGAAGCCATTACAATGGTTTCCGTCGCCCCAACGCTTGGATATTTAAGAGTAATATTTGCACCATGTAATCTTTTGTTTTTGGATGAAACTTGAGCTTTTACAACATCATCCTTAACTTCAACTTCCGCTCCTAAAGCTTTAAGACCATTAATGTGTTCATCAACAGGTCTTGCTCCAATATTGCAACCACCTGGTAAAGGAATTTTTGCTTTTCCAAGTCTTGTCAGTAAGGGCCCAACACAGAAAAAACTTGCTCTCAAGCTATGAACCAGTTGATAAGGTAATTCTGCGTTATGAATGAACTCTGAATGAATTTCTATAGAATTATTCGTTTTAGTTAACTTTGCTCCCAAATTACTAAGAATCTCTGACATTACTTCAATGTCCGTAAGTTGTGGGACATTCTCAAGAAGGAGCTTTTCTTTGGTAAGAAGAGCAGCAGCCATTAAGACTAGTGAAGAATTTTTTGCTCCACTAACTTTTAAAATCCCACTAAGCGGACACCCTCCTTTTACCTCCAGATGTGGCGGAATAACATTCCTTTTAATTGTCGCCACACTACTCATATTGGAGCGAACTGCTTACCTCGCCATAATGCCAAGTGGAATTAAAATAGTCCAGTCAACCTTATTGAAAATTGATGGGTTCAAATTATATATTGATAATGTTGAAAGTTTGAATAAAATTTCAAGAAAGTTTCTATTAATTTTAATAAGTATATTAGTGCTTATTCCAAAGCTGAAAATTATTCTGACTTTTAGAAATTTAATAATTTGAGGTTGAAAAATTAATAATTCATATTCCCCATTGATTACAAGTAAAAGAAACCCCTTGGTTAAAAAATTAAGGTCTCTTTTGAAAAGAACCGGACGTGAAGAGCATTCTTCTCTGTTGCTTGAGGGGTCTAATTTGCTTGAAGAGGCTTTGAAAACAAATTTTTTGCCATTAGAAGTTATTGCAACTCCAGATTGGTGTGATGAGAATATGGAGCTCTTAAAAAAAATATCTTCCAGATCTTTGTTAACCCTAGTAACTCAAAATGTTTTAGAAGCATCTTTGTCAACAGTGACACCAGATGGCGTTGCAGCGATATTTCCAATGCCAGGATTGCCAAAATTGGAAAAAGCCCCGAAACACATTTTGGCTTTAGATAGAATCCAAGATCCTGGAAATTTAGGGAATTTATTCCGATCAGCTCTTGCTGGTGAATATGATGTTATTTGGTTGGCTTCAGGAGCAGATCCCCTAAATCAAAAGGTTTTAAGATCCTCTGCTGGCTCAGTTCTTCACTTGCCCTTTGAACGGATAGGGGATTCATTTTCTTCAAGTATTGAAATGCTTGTTTCAAAACTAAATATTGCAATTGATAATAATTACCAAGTAGTTGGAACAATTTCACCTAATAAAGTCACTGATAAAGAAGTTAAACCCTATTGGGATTTAGACTGGAATGTCCCTACTGTATTGCTTCTTGGTAATGAAGGCTCAGGAGTTCATTCTTCAATTGAAGCCTGCTGCACAGACTTTGTTACGTTGCCTCATAGCCCATTAGTTGATTCATTAAATGTGGCATCTGCTGCAGTTCCTCTCTTGTTGGAGCGACAAAGGGTAAAAATGGTTAAGGGTATCCAATGAAAACCGTGAGTGAAATTTCTTTTGACTTCGATTTAATTGTTGTCGGAGCTGGATATGGAGGCTTTGACGCTGCAAAACATGCAGCAGAGGCTGGATTGAAAGTCGCTATTGTTGAATCAAGAGATATGGGAGGAACCTGTGTCAACAGAGGCTGTGTTCCCTCTAAAGCATTGCTAGCAGCTAGTGGGAAGGTTCGTGAGCTTGCTAATGTTCCTCATCTTGCTGAATTTGGAATACATTCTGCTCCGGTTAGATTTGAACGTAAAAAAATTGCTGAACATGCAAAATCCTTAGTTGAGACAATTCGAAAAAATCTAACTAAAACGCTTGAAAGAACAGGAGTTGAGATACTTAGAGGAGAAGGACGTCTAGAAGGTAATCAAAAGGTCGGTTTAAGAGAAACAAATGGAGTTGATAGAATTTTGTCCGCTAGAGATATTATCTTGGCTACAGGTTCGGATCCTTTTGTTCCTCCTGGGATCGAAATTGATGGCCGAACAGTTTTTACAAGTGATGAAGCTATTAATCTAGAATGGCTGCCACGATGGATCGCAATTATTGGTAGTGGCTACATTGGCTTGGAGTTCGCCGATATTTATACAGCTTTAGGTTGTGAGGTAACCATAATTGAAGCTCTTGAGAAAGTAATGCCTACTTTTGACCCTGACATTACGAAAATTGCTTCAAGAAATCTTATTGATAAAAGAGATATTGAAACTCGAGCTGGAGTATTTGCTACTAAAGTTAAGCCAGGGTGTCCCGTAGAGGTCGAGCTTACAGATGCAAAGAGTCGAGAAGTGATTGAGGAATTACAAGTTGACGCTGTTCTGGTTGCAACAGGACGAGTGCCGTCGACTAAAAATCTTAATCTACAATCCGTAGGAGTCGAAACAACTAGAGGTTTTATTCCGATTGATGATCAGATGAGAGTATTGGTAAATGAAAAACCAATTTCTAATCTGTGGGCAGTGGGAGATGTTACCGGTAAGTTGATGTTGGCCCATACTGCTGCAGCTCAAGGGAGTATTGCCGTAGAAAATATTTTAGGAAAAGCGACAGAAATTGATTATAGAAGTATTCCTGCAGCGACTTTTACTCACCCTGAAATAAGTTCTGTTGGACTTTCGGAAGAAGAAGCAAAAGATCTTTCAAAAAATGAAGGCTTTGAACTTGGAATTGTTAGAAGTTATTTTAAAGCGAACTCTAAGGCTTTGGCTGAATTAGAAAGTGATGGAATTATGAAGTTGATTTTTAATAAAGAGACGGGGGAGGTCCTTGGTGCGCATATTTATGGATTACATGCGGCTGATCTTATACAAGAAGTTTCTAATGCAATTGCTAGAAGACAGCGTGTAAATGACTTAGCAAAAGAAGTTCATACACATCCAACCTTAAGCGAAGTTGTGGAGGTTGCTTATAAACAAGCATCTTTACAAATAAAGAATTAGTTAAAATCAAATTTTATTTTTATAGATCATCAATTATTTAAATTATGGAAATCAGAAGAAGACCTCCTAATCCAAGTGTAAAAGTAGCCAATTTAGAATATGCAATCCCTCATCCAGATTCAAAACCTAAAAATATTTTGGAGGAAATTGTTTGGGAAAAACATCTAGAAGTTGAGATTGCAAGAAAAAAAGTTTCACTTGAAGATTTAAAAAAAAAGATCAAGGATTTACCAAAAACAAAAAATTTTATAGAAGCATTAAAAAATAGTGAATCTAAACCAGCACTAATCTCAGAAATAAAAAAAGCTAGTCCAAGTAGAGGGATAATTAGACAGGATTTTGATGCGAGAATGATAGGTAAAATGTATCAAGAGGGAGGTGCTAACTGCATATCAGTATTAACAGATAAAAAATTCTTTCAAGGTGGTTTTGATGTCTTAGTTGAAGTTAGAAAAGAAATTACAATCCCAATACTATGTAAGGATTTTATCCTTTACCCATATCAGCTTTACCAAGCAAGAGCTGCAGGTGCTGATGCTGCACTTTTGATAGCCGCAATCCTTACTGATTCAGATTTAAAGTACTTATCTAAGGTCGCTGAAAATTTGGGACTGACAATATTAGTAGAGGTTCATGACTCAGAAGAACTTGAACGAGTACTAAGCATCAATTCATTTAATTTAATAGGTATCAATAATAGAAATTTAAAGAGTTTTAAAACTAATCTTGAAGTTACGAAGGAATTGGCTAAGAATTATGCTAACCAATTAAAGGCAAATTCTATTACTTTGGTAAGCGAGTCAGGTTTATTTACTCGCGAGGATTTGGCTTTGGTAAAGAGTTATGGGGCTGATGCTGTTTTGGTTGGTGAATCTCTTATGTCACAGGAGGACATATTAGGTGGAGTTAAAAAGTTGATTGGTAAATTATAAATTAAGAAAAAGATATGTACCAAGAACTTAAATCTATTTAGGGAAGATTTTGTCTACTTTTCCAATGATTAAATCTAATTCAATTAAACCTAATTCTCTACTGTCAGTGCTTGCTAAGGAGTTGTCTCCCCTTAAATCAAATTTGTTTTGATAAATCCTATGAATTCTTTTAATTATTAACTTATTTTTTGTTATTGGATGAGAGGCAACAACGATATCGCCAATTTTTAAGTCAATATTTTTTTTGTTTAACTTTTTATATATTACTAAATCTCCCTCTTTAAGAGTTCTTTCCATAGAGTTACCGACAACACGTAAGTGTTGTCGGTAACCGATTATTACAGTAAATAAAGTAAATAGGTCCGGCTTGTGGAAAAGACTTTTATCAGCTTGCGGTAACCCAGCTATCACTTCTACCTTTTGAAGACCAAAACATAGAATGGATTTTTTGCACAGCTGCTAATAATTCTTCTGCCTTGGCTTGATCGATATTTACCTTGCATGCACTACAAAGCTTTGCTGCTTTCCAAAAAGTGTCATGAAGATCTGGATATGTGGCTAAGTGTTCAGGCTTGAAGTAATCAGTCCAGAGAATTAGAAGTTCTTTTTTGGCTTTTTGTGATTCTTCCTCTTTAATAGCAACGAAGCGAGAAAAAGTGTTGTTATAAGCTGAAATGGAAGCTTGATCGTTGCCAGCTGGAGCTAGAGCAATAAGTTTTTTTGTCATAGACAAAACTGCCTCTGCGGCAACTCTTGCAGAAGCAGGGTCGTATACACCGCAAGGTCCGTCACAGTGAGCGTGAACAGATTTTGCTGGAAGCTTGTTAAAGATTGATTTAAGTGTTTCGCTCAACATCTGAGAAATGATTTGTGAACATTTTTTTTTACATTAATGGCGTTTGTCAACAAACGCCATAATTTTTTATGGGCTTTCTGAATATTTCTGAATAATTTAAGAAATTTATTTTACACCCAATAATTCCACTTCAAAAGTTAAAACTGAATTAGGGGGGATTGGACCTATTCCTTTGCTGCCATAGCCCAATTCTGGTGGAATGACTAATTTTCTTTTACCTCCAACTTTCATTCCTGCGACTCCCTCATCCCAACCTTTTATCACCATCCCGGCACCTAGAGAAAATTCAAAAGGACCTCTCCCATAACTGCTGTCAAATTCTTTCCCATCAACAAGAGTACCCTTGTAATTTACAGAGACACTTTCTCCTGGGGTAGCTTCTTGGCCATCACCTAAAACTAATTCTGTAATTTCAAGCCCACTTGAAGTTACTTGAGATGATCCTATTTCAGCTCCTCCTAGAGGGGTTTTGCTTGAACTGGTGTTGTCTGAAGCCATAGTAAAAAGTGATGGATTTGAGTCTTCTGGGTCTAATTCAAATGGATTAGTTACAGACTCGCTTGTAGTTGCGGATTGCCTCACGTCTGCTTGGATTGGTTGGTCAATTTGTGAGGCATTCGTTGGAGTTGGTGAGATGATTTGGCTGATCACTGCAATCATCAAGCAGCTAAGGCAAACAGAAAAACTAATTAAAATTTCTCTCACAGGAATATTAAGTGGTAGAAAATATTCTTACAGATTAATACCCAAATTACATCTATTTA
>QCFJ01000025.1 GCA_003280265.1 Prochlorococcus sp. AG-363-G03
AAATTCCGAACACTTTATTACGCCTATTGAAAGTAAACAATTTGTCTCTAGGTTAATAATACAAGGAGGAATAAATCGTGAGTTCTTTAAGCGACTTTCTTGGAGAAATAGGAAGACACGAATTGCTCACACCCGAGCAAGAACTCACAATGGGAAGAGAAGTGCAAGCCATGGTTGCACTAAATGAACGCTGCCAACAATCTGGAGGTAATGGGCCAGAGTGCGAATATTCAAGTGCAGAGAAGAAAACACTTAAAGCAGGTGAGCGGGCCAAGAATCAAATGATCACAGCAAATTTGAGGCTTGTTGTAAATTTAGCCAAGCGCTACCAAGGGAAAGGTCTTGACCTTCTTGATTTAATTCAAGAAGGTACTTTAGGTTTAACAAGAGCTGTTGAGAAATATGATCCCAAAAGAGGGCATCGATTTTCAACTTACGCTTACTGGTGGATTAGACAAGGATTAAATAGAGCTCTTTCAACACAAAGTAGAACGATAAGAATCCCCGTAAACATCAATGAAAAACTAACTAAACTTCGTGCTGCCAAGTCCCGACTTATGCAAGAACTTGGGGTTCATCCATCAACAAATCAAATAGCAATACAAATGAAACTCCCTTTAGAGGAGGTAGAAGAATTACTTGAATGCGAGTTGAGAAGTATCACTGTAAGTTTGCAAGGTGCAGTCAAATCAAAAGCAGATCCTTCAGAGCTTGTCGATATTCTCCCAAGTGAGGAAGTACCTCCAATGGAACTAGCTGAATTAGCTGAAAGAAGTGCATCAGCTTGGTCCTTATTGGATAAATCAAATCTCACACCAAAAGAACGAACTATCCTAAGTCTTAGATTTGGTCTAGATGGATCAAATGAATGGAGGACACTAGCGGAGGTAGCTAGACAAATGAATTGCAGCAGGGAATATTGCAGACAAGTAGTTCAACGCGCATTAAGAAAATTGAGAAAGACAGGTATTCAAAGTGGACTTTTAGAGACAAGTGTTTAATTGTGGTTAGTTCAAGGAACTCAAGTAAAGAAGTTTTCGAAGCAGAAGTACTTGAAAGTTCTGTTATCAACGAAGGGATACTCAAAAAAATCTTATTAAGAGCAGGCAGAGTAATTGCCCAGCCTGCTTTAGAGGGATTTGAACTCCTCATGGATAATTCAACTCCTCCCCAGGTGAGGATATCCATTATGGGAGCACTTACTTATTTAATTGTTCCTGTTGATTTAATTCCCGACTTTATTCCTGCCTCAGGTTTTAGCGATGATCTGGTGGCCCTTACAGCTGTAATTAGTCTTTGGCAACATCACATTACTCCAGAAATAAAATACAGAGCAAAATCTAAGCTGGATAAATGGTTTCCCCTATGAGCAAAGCGCGCTGGTCAAAAGATATTGAGGAAGATCTAGTACTTCTCATAAAAGATTGGTTGAGGCAAACAGGAAGAACACAATCAGAACTTTGCCAAAGTCTTAATCTACCTTCAGCGAGAATGCCTACTTTAATTGAATCTTTGAAAAAAGATTTTAGCTCTGGTGGTATTCCAAAAATCGCAACTAGACTATGTGAGGTTGAAGAGTTATGGAGAAACAATGAAGGAGGGCACACAAAGATGAGCCTTGAATCAACTTCTACTGAACAACTTGATCTTCTTGACGAAATTTGTGAGGACCTTTCTAAAATTAATTTCGATAAATAAGGTTTATAAGACCATGAAAAAAAAATTAAGAGGGGTTTTTTTCATCAGTATATGTTGTACATTTTTTTATTTAAGTTCACCGAAAGAGCTAAATGCTTTTGAGGCAAGTTTAGGGGAGAATCTTTTCAAGCAAAACTGTGCTGGATGTCACATCAATGGCGGGAACATAATCAGAAGATCAAAGAATTTGAGGATTTCATCATTAAAGCGTAATGGAATTGACAATCCAGAAGCAATAGCGAAGATAGCAAGACAAGGAATCGGTATAATGAGTGGGTATGAAGACAATCTAGGAATAGATGGCGATCAAATAGTAGCTAATTGGGTCTGGGAACAAGCTCAAAAAGCTTGGGTCCATGAATAAATTTCAAAATCAGTCCATATTCCCTCTCTCCAGTAAACGTCATCTTTAATAAGAGTTCTTATATGATCAATGTTCTCAGATTTAAATATCCCAAAAACATATCTATTACATTTTGTCGGTCCTAATGTAATCAAGGTACCTTCTTCCTTAAGAGATGAAAGTCTATGAAGATGCTCTTGCCTAAAAGGTGTTCTCTTTATCAAAGCATCTTCACAGTAAGATCCCCAAAGGACAAATTGATCCATAATTTTTAAGTAAAATAAAAAAACATTTCTCAAGATAAAACATAGAAAAGAATTCTTTATTCCGCTTGATCTGTTGATATTTAAAAAGATATTAGTTGGTTGCGGCTCTAAGTTCTTTACAAAAAGACCCAGCCTCTTCGACTTTCATTCCGATAGGGGCATTAGCAATTCTTTTAACTAAAGCACTGCCAACAATTGCGCCATCAGCACCCCATTCTCTAACTTGTTGAATATGTTTGACCTCCGAGATTCCAAAACCCACAGCAATTGGACTATGTGAAGAGTGTTTTAATTGTTTAACAAGAGTCTCAACATTATCCTCTAGTGACGACCTTTCTCCGGTTACTCCTGTAACACTAACAAGATAAGTAAATCCATTAGAAGTCGCAGCAATTTTTTTCATACGATCCTGGGGTGTTGTAGGCGCAACAAGTAACACCAAATCAATTTCTTTAGATTCAGCTATCTTTGAGAGTTTTTCTGCCTCCTCTAAAGGAAGATCAGGTACGACTAGTCCTGAAACACCTACTTTCGAAGCTTGTAAGCAAAATTCTTCCAATCCTTTATTAATAAGCGGATTGGAGTAAGTAAATAAAATTGTTGGTATTGTCAATTGATCTCTCAATTCAGATAACATTTTGAAAACTCTGTCAGGAGAGGTTCCTGCAGAGAGAGCTCGTGAAGCTGCTAATTGAATAATCGGTCCATCTGCCAAAGGATCACTGTATGGGATTCCTAGCTCAATCATGTCAGCGCCATTTTCTTGAAGTTTTAACAAAATCTTTGCTGTTGTTTCCAAATCAGGATCTCCTGCCATAAGGAAAGGCATTAGTGCAATTCTTTTCTCCATTTTTATTTTGGAAAAAGACCTACTAATATTTGTACTTTTCAATGTTCTAAACCTTGGGTATATATCTTTTTATCATTTTTGTCTCCCTAAGAGTAAAAAATTATTGAGACTTCGTAATTAAAACTTAAGTTTGTTCAAAACTTTCTTCTTCAACGGTTTTTAATAATTCAATTTTTTCTTCATCTGTCATAGCCTCAAATTTTTCTGTAATTCTTTCATCAGTCAATTTTTCATAAGCTTCTCTATATCGTTTACGTTGTTCCATAAAAGTCATATTCCCAGAGAAAACCCTGAAGAGATAAGAAACTGTCCATGCAAAAATAATTAAAATTAATATTGACTGTGTCGCAATACCAGCTGATATTGATTCAAATCCAAATAGTTGAAATACTTCATATCCCAATCCTCCAAACAAAAAAACAACCAATCCTATTTGAAAAACCTGTGCTCTTGTCAAAGTTCAAGACTCCTCTTTTCCATTCATTCTTAAATTAAGAAACGGTGCAAATAAAACCATACCAGGAAAGAAAAGAAACACAAGACCATATATAAAAAGGCGTTCAAACTTTCCCATAACATTCCAACGATTATTCATCCAATAAAAAAGGAATAAAGGAACTATCAACAAATACATCCCGCCCAATACCGCATAAGCAGATAATGTAATCATCGGACTAATAGTTCCTTCCAATCCAAAAGGGCTTAAACACAGAATCAAAAGAGAAAACGTCATGGGAGTGGGGGGACTTGAACCCCCACGGCCAAAAAGCGGCCAACAGATTTTAAGTCTGGTGCGTCTACCAATTCCGCCACACTCCCAGTCATAGCAAGCGATCTGAGCGATGCCAACAGTACCAATCCTAATACAAGTACACGTCGATGTAAACAAATTGTACTAGGATTGGCACTTTCAGACTCACTAGATTGCGTTTGCCAGTTGTTGGAATTCAGGTGAAGCTGGCATAGCCTTCACATAATCCGAGGTCACTAAATGTAAATAACCTCTGGTAGTTTCTATAGAAGCATGACCCATTAGATAACGAGTCCTTTCTATACAATTACCCATTTGTAATGACCAAGTACAGAATGAATGCCTTAAGCAATAAGGTGTTCGTCTGAGTCCTCGATCATCAAATTCGTAACCTAAGTCATTACGAATAGATTCAAAGATACGTCCATGTTGGTCACGTCCTCGCTTCTCATGATCCGTCCAATCATCACCAAATAGGAAACAACGTGGATCACCTTCTGTATCGTTGATACGACGTTGAAGGATGGGAACCATAAGAGCTGCGTTACCTTCTAAAGGTATCTTTCTTTCCCTGACATCTCTCTTTAGATTGAAGTCATGACGATTACCTATCCATAGGATCGGACCATCGGGATTATCTAAATGTACGTCGGATGATTTGATTTGTACAAATTCATGCCATGGTACACCTGTGGTTGCAGTGAGAAGAATAGTCTCAGCACAATTTAGATACCTACTACCTGACGATTGAGCTAATCGTTTACCCCATTCGTACATGTGGATCACTTGATCCCTAGTGAAGATGGGTTTAGTTACTTTTTTTACAGGTAACTGCTCAAACACGTACTTCTGAGTCTTCTTATTAAAAGAAGGGTAGTCTTCTGGAGGCTTTGCTATGCGTCCACGCTCTAAACAATAGTTAAGTGCGTTAGCTACGGTGTTAACTGTGTAGTTAACTGTACGATTTGAGGAATCAAGGTTTTCATACATCCAGTTCTTAACGATGTCCATCGTTTCCTGATTGATGTCCTTGATCTTCATGCTTTTGCTATGGATATCAACCATAAAGCGTTCAGCATGTTTGAGATTAGTCACTCGTTGTTTATGGCTTGGTTGCCATGTGCGTCTGTATTTAAAGTTGTAATCAAATACAGCACCTATAGTCCTTAGCTTTTCTGTTGCCATAGGGTGTGTTTAATAGAGTCAACAAATAGCTCACCTTTTTTTGTAAGCCTAAGTACTAACCTCCTTTTCTTATTAATTGTGCATTGCGACTTGGAGACGAGTCCTAATCCAGGGGTACCAAGTCTATGTTTCTCTGCTAACCAATCTGTATTCCTACTACCACTAGCTGTTGAGAACTTTAACGCTCTCTCCATGTCACTTTTATAACATGGATTATGTGCAGCTATGTATAGCAAGCAGTAAATAACTTGAGCTGGTAGCTCTTCATCATTTCTACTACGGAGGCTTTGGAATACTGCGAGGAGTCTCGCCATCTTCTCGTCCGTTTTCGTTTCCATGGTTAGGTTGATTAGGACAACTATATTGTATCGTTAATCTCCCAAGATGGATATCAACATCACAGTAATTATCATCATCTAGTCCGATGTAGAAATTACCAAAGCTTATAAGTTGCATCAATTGAAATGATATTTGTTGCGTTAATAGTTAACTAGTTCTTATAGATTGTCTATGTACATTGAGTATTATTACCAGCTCAAATGTTTTTACATTTATTCTGTAAATACAGCTTAATAGCCTCATTAACTACCTCGTTAATCGTATTGCTATCAGTAGCTGCTTGGATCTTTAACTTACGATGTAAGTAATCTTCCATAGTAACAGTGATGCGCTTGATGATGTTAATACTCAGTTAACAATAATTGTATCTTCCTTTACCTGTTCGTCCATAAGTTTTATTAATTCTTCCTTATATGGATGATTACTTATGTCTCTGATTAGTTCTGCTAATCTAATTTCCTGTGTGCGTTTCCTCATTGTTGTTGTACCTTTGTGGATTTGGTGAAAGTTTGTGGATTGCCTCGTGATCGCACACAACAAACTCATGTGTGCCGAGTAGTTTCTTGATCTTGTTTTCAGCTGCGCGTCTGTATCTGTAGCTATGCTCTGAAACTTTCCCTGTCTTTAAATCAGTTGCTCTGATTACACATTCGTGTGAACTAGGTAGCATCCAATTCGCTATATGGAATTCATAGAAATCGTCATATCCAATAGCCGGAAAATATTCAGAAGGTGTTTCATATACAGCCAGCCAATTATTAGGTTGTTCTTTAGTCATTAAGGTTCTCCAACTTTGCATAAAATTTGTCTAATCTCATATCAGCTAGACAAGCCTTGTACTCTCCTCGTACAGGTCGTTTGTCTTCAGTGTCTTTAGTTTTGTTTTTATCCATAGCCGGGTATCCATTGATCGCGTGTGTCATCGTCCTCACAGGGTGTTACGTCCTTGAGTTCTTCATCCAATAACCCTGATAAGTTGATAGCCCTGTAACCTGCCTCTACGTTGTCAGAAGCGTGAATGATGTACTCATTCTTATTAGTTAGCACGACATATCTTAAGAGCTTGTAGTTAACAAGCCCCTGATGAGTGTGTTGCATAAATGTTATTTAGTGCGTGAAAGTTTTCGTACTAGCTGTTTCGTTTTGGCCTTAGCTTGCCTTATCTTTTGAGGATTTCTCCTACTTTTGTTTGCTCGCTTCTTATCAGCGTCCTTGAACTTGATATACATTTAACCTTTAGATGTTCACCTCGTAGATAAAGAAAGGTAAGGGATAAATCCCTCATGCTGCCTACCCTTTCGGGAAAGGCAACAGGAGAAAATTAAGATTGAAATTGGATTGACCAGTTTTTAATTGAATCCCACGGGACAGAGGATTCATCATCGAATTGAATTAAGATCTCATGGTTAGCAACATCAACACGGATGTCCTTGATGTAGAACTCTCCACCGTTTTCATTGGTAACAAGCTGACCTTTTAGCCAATTAATATTGAATGATTGGCAACCTGATAGTTTCATTGTTAGTGAAGCATTTGGATCTAGATTAGTGGGATTGAATCCCTCATCCAACCCACGCATGGGCTGGAGGAGAGAATCTATTTAGTAGATGTAGTCTTCTTCTTTGGTGTTACTTGCTTCTCAAGGTTTTTCTTTACTAACTCTTGAGCAAACTTGAGCATTGTCTCAGGCTTGACACCATCAATAACTACACGATCCTCATAGTCTCTACTGATAACCAAACCACTGTGCTCCTCGCAGTACCAGATCTGTGCGTCCTTGAGGTAGTACTCGTGTGTTGATTCGAATGTAAGAGCCATACTTAAATGTAATAAACAACGAAGGATTATGAGTCCTTCATCCTGCACATACTGTACCAAAGTGTACAGCATATGCAAGAGGAAAGAGTCTAAGTATTACTTAGCAGCGATGAGTGTGCTTACTAAGTTATACTTATCCTTGACATAGTTAATGACATAACGTACGTCCTTGTTAAGTTCGCGCATCTCATGATGGTGTATATCCATACGAGATTGCACGTCCTTGATGTAACTATTAAGTGGGATAAGTCTATCTTCAAAAGAAGAAGGATCTAACTCATTAAGTAAACATCTATCTTGTAGCGCGTGCGCGATATCTATCAACTTAGCCTTAGTAAGTTTGTCGTTGATAGTTACATTGAGTGCGTCCTTGTAGTTCATGAGTCGAAATGAAAGACAACAACATAAGTTAATACAATTGGCATCAATGCAATAGGTAATGCAAGCATGACATGATTAACCTCTCTCATTGAGAGGCAACGGTCCATGCGAGGATCGAACTCGCATTAATAGCGTGACAAGCTATCGTCCTAACCATTAGACGAATGGACCAAGAAAGAGTGGACTTACATCTACACAAGGTGATAAGATCTCCATTCGAATGCCACATCAGGACTATTAAGTCCTTGTTATTTGTTTATCTTTACTTGATAAACTTGTTCATAGATACTGTCTCTAATTGCAGTGAATTGTTTAGGATGTTCACTGAATGAAGAGCTATGATTATCTTCACTATCTAACCAAGCTGATAGATATTCAGCGTCCTTGGTTGATAATGTAATTGTAGTATTCATTATACAAATGCAGGTAGTTGTGGACCAAAGTCATAAGGCTGTGAACCATATCCAACTAACTCGCTACGCTCTGCATTGATGCAGTTATTATTAACCCAGAAACCTAATGAAATGTCAGGGTTAAATAATACATTAGCGATAGCACGTGCACTTACATTGTTGTACTCATACTCATAACCATTCACGAAAGTGACCTTGGCTTTACGTGCTAATAGATCTACTTCAAGTGAATCAATAGCAGCAGATGTACGAGTAGGTACTGTAATAAACATGTTGAACATAATAAATAAAGTGAACAATTCAGGGTTAAATCCCTGATGTCTGGGTGAGGAATCGAACCTCACCTACACCATCAGACAGTGGCTAATTCCTCAGCCTCGGATGCTTTATATGAGCACCATGCTTCAACAGCAAACCAAACCAAATCATTAATCATTTGATTAACACTTGATGGTTTAGTTTCACTAATGAAGTCAGATACTCCATAGATCTCATCGATGTAATCCTCGATCTCATCTTCATACTCAAAGAAAAACTTACGAGTCTCGTAGTAATAAATAAACCCACTAACTCCAGCACTACAGCCGTGATTAGCAACGTCCTTTATCTCATCGAGTTCATCAAATCTTTCTTCGAGAGCATCAAATAAACGTGACATGTTTAATAAGAAGCTACTCTCATTGAGTAGCAATAAGAAGAAGAGGATTTGATCCTCAGCTACACGCTGTATTCTTCCCAGTATTCCTGAAGCTCATCAGGATCAGTGATAGACTCGGAGTCCATGTAGATGTGAGACCCAAGTCCACTGCTGGATTTATCCCAGCTATTGTTTAATACATCAAGCACCAATTGACTTGCATTAGGTGATACCAATGCAACAGGACGCTCAAGTCCTTGAGGTGTGAATGGAATTAAATCTTTTTTCATGAGAAAATATAAATAAACAAACAGCAACAACCCTGAATCGAACAGGGATTAGCGAGTGCTAATGACCCAAACGGTGTTGCTTGTTCATGTCAACATTTACCTAGTCCTGACTGTGCATCTCCGATGGTCTACTAGCTTGAGCTTGAAGGGACACCAGCTCACTTCGACTGCATCACCCCAGTTCCGAGGAACCTTTTGATGGACTGTGTGGTTTATTTAGTTTTCGAGTTGCGTTGAAATCTTTTCACCGGCTGAAGGGACACCACCGGCGGAGTGCTCATTTGATTCTGATTGAATCTTGAGAACTCTCTCACCCTCTAACGAGAGTTCGAAAGATCTCAATCTTCAAAGAATCAATATGAATTCATTGTACCATGGTGGACAACACGATCAACCAGCTCATCTGTACAAAAGTGGACAGAAGCTAGTGATAGCAGTAGTGATAAGTATCTCTTATATAAATCAATTCGATCGATTATCACAGTGATAGCAGTCTGTCTAGTGTTTGTGTTGATTTGCTGACCAGACAGATCGCACGACACACACGCCACGCGCGAATCCAACTACCGCGCACCCGCCCGCAGGCGATTATATCGATACACGCCAGTAAAAACCACCAGATTAATCATCTGGTGACGGCAAAACCCGCGCCCGCGGACACCCCCAAGGGGGTAATGCGTCCTTTCCACACCGCTTATTCGACTTCAGAAATTTATGCCAAAAAGTCACGGTTAAACTGCTCTAATCCCTTATCTGTTAGGACGTGAGAAGCCATATCATCAAAGACTTTAGGAGGAATAGTACATATATCAGCACCAACTCCAAATGCTACTCCAACTGACTGAACATCTCTAACGGATGCAGCTAATACCTTAGTCTTTACCCCATTAGAGGCATATATATTAGATATATCATTGATTAACTTAATACCATCAAGACTATTATCATCCATACGTCCAATAAAGGGTGAAACATAGGTTGCACCTGCCAAACTACACAATATTGATTGAGATACTGTAAATACGAGAGTCATATTAACTCTAAGACCAATATTAGATAGATATTTGCAAGCTTTTAAGCCTTCTATCGTACAAGGGAGTTTAATTGTAGCTACGTTACCGTAGTTCTTATTAACACACACTGCATTCTCTATTAACTCTTTAGAAGACTCACCATTAACTTCAATACTAAGATCTTCTACTCCTAATTCAATTATATCGGTATAAACCTTCCAAGGATCTCTACCACTCTTTCTAATCAGTGTAGGGTTAGTAGTAATACCATCTATAAGACCAGTACTTACTCTCTCTTCTATATCAGATACAATAGCTGTATCAAGGAATAACTTCATTACGTTCGTTTGGGTGTTGGGTGTAGGTGTTATAAGAATCTCGAAACCTCTGTCGAGATATGTATAAGGGGAAGAGTTGTCTACGAAGTAGGCAATGTCTTCCCCTTTGAGGGGCGAGTCCACCCTTCTCTCCCCTGTATACGGGACACCTCAGCCTAAACCCAGGTAGGGACTGATGTTTTATTGTTGTCTAATCTGTTAGCTTGGTCTCGTTGTTCTTTATTCATACCTAAGACCAAATGATCAGCTGAAGCTTGAGGATTGTCTAGGAAGTCTTGAAGCATAGACTGCCATTCTTCTGCTTTTCTAGACTTAACAGCTTCATGAGCAGAGATAGAAAGAGCATCTGTAAAGTACTTAACGCCTTGAGCGAGACAATCAAGTCTATCGTCATGTTTGATTGCACCTTTCTCTCTACACATCCTCCCCATCTGATAGAAGAGCATGTACATGAGTCTCTTTTCAGGAGCTTCATCTTTGTTAGAGGCGTAATCCCACTCTATTACTTTTTTGTCTACTATGAGCCTGTGTTGGTTCATGACAGGCTCTAAGGAGTCTATTATTCTGTCTTCCTTTCTAACGTTGGCTCTAACTTCTTCTATGTCTATGTGTTGACCTGTCATCTGTAGGTGTTTCTTAAAGAGTTCACCTACTATTCCATCACCAAAGTTAGTTTCAATTACAAGTTTGGTAACGTTATACTTTCGACATCCTCTGAGTATATTGAGCAAGGTAGTATCAGAGTACCCGTCTCTGTACGCACGCATCTCATGCAAGAATAGGTAGCCGTTCTTTTGAGATATGAAGGATGCGGCTGTTTCATCCGTTCCTCTACCCGACGGATCAACCGAACATATGGTTTCGGAATATGGTGTCCATTCTCCTTGGAGCTGCATTGGAGAGTAAAAATAATCTCCTGGTAGACCGACTGTGGGTAGTTCTTTGATGACATTTTTTGGGTCTGAGCACCAAATAATTTGATCGGGACCAGACTTAGGATTAACACTGGTGACAATGAGATCAGCCATCTTAAGAGGAAACTTCTCTGCATCACTTAAACTTGTATCTAATTGGAACTGCAACATGAAGTTGCTACGACCCATAGCTGCTTCTCTTTCGAGTAGATCGTCGTGAGCGAATCTGTCAGGATCTGTTACTTCCCACTCTTCAGCACCAGCTTCTAAGTCTTCTTGTACTTGGGGTGCTAGTAGTCCTTCGTATTGACTAAGTTTGTCTTTTCTTGGGTATCTACTTGGCCAAACGAACGGACGGTAGTTGCGCTCTGCCAGCTTACGATAAACAGTAAAAACAGTCTGAGGAGTCCCGAGATAGCAAATACGGCTATCGCTTTTGGGGGTAAGGATACTTTCGGCTTCCGTACAGAGTTGAAGAAGTTTTTCACGCATCAACTCCGTCATACTGTTTCCGGGGACTTCTATGTCGTCGAGGACCATGAGGTCTGCACGAGAACCAGTAAGTTGTCCAGTAATACCAACGCTTTTTACGCTGGGAGCCTGATGAGGCGAGCAAAGTACGTCGAAGGAGATACGACTCCACCTTGCCTCGTCGCTTTTTGGTCTTAGGTGAGATAACCATGGTGTTTCGATTATTAGTTTTTGTAGGAAGATAGACATGTTGTCTGCTCTCTCTTTAGAGGCAGAGATGATCATGATCTTTCTTTCTGGGTCTTTGAATAACGTCCACAACACGAACGCACCTGTAATCCAGCTCTTTCCGACTCCTCGGAAGGCTTGGATCTGTAGACGTTTAGGACCGTGTTGTAGATAGTCAGCTATTGCGAATTGTGCTCTTGTTGGTGGTGGTAGTTCAAGCTGTTCCCATAAAGCGGTCAGAAACAGCTTGAAATCACCCTGTAGAGCCTCTAAAGGGTTCTCCATGTATGATTGGATAGATTGTTATTTTCGTCCGTGTCTGAGGCGTTTTCTGTTGGATGTATCTACCTTTTGAGATTCGAGACCTCCACCAGATAACGCATTAGCTACGTCGTATGCGTCTTTAATTAGTAGGCTTGTCATTACTATTGGTGCAGCTGGTCCTGTAGCTAGGGCTGCGCCTTTCTTAACTAATTGTCTACCAGCTATTTTTAAAGCTTGTCTAGCTAGTTGTTTACTTAATTTTTTACCAAATTGAGACTGCAGCATCTTGACTGCTGATCCCATCGCTCTAGACGTACTTTGACCAACAACTAAGTCTTTACCGTATGTTTTAGTTGCTTCACCAAAGTTACCATCTTGAATCTCTTGATATATCTCTTCAGCAGCTGCCTTTGTAGGCATAAAGTTTGTAAGAGCACCACCAACAACACCAAGACCTAATAGCTTCTTACCGTTGCCGTTTTTTACCTTGCCGTTCAGCTTGCTACCGTTAGTACCATTAGTACCGTTAGTACCGTTAGTACCGTTTTCTCCGTTAGGTATTAAGTGAGTTTTACGGTTGGACTTGCCATGACGTATGACAGCATTTTGAGAGTCTGCAGTTCTTTTAGCTAGGTGCTCACTTCCTGTTGGGTTGTCATACTTAAATTTCGTTTTAAGATTAAAATTATCACCATGCTTAGTAGCGTTGATTGCTATTTCTTTACTTTCAAGATCTTTTAAATAAGCTCCTAATCTTGCTTTTTGATCTACGTCTAATTCAAATCCTGAATTCTTTAAATCTTGTTCGATAAACATCTTCATCTGCAAGGTATCTATATTCAGATCTCCCTGCTGAAGCTTTAGCATTCCTAAGTTACTTACCTTTGGTCCTAAAGGTTGTAGACCCATCTGTGCTCGTAATGCTGCATCTTTAATATCAGGTCTATCAGCTACAAAGTTAGCAGCTGAATATTGCCAGTTACTAGCAACACCTAATTCATCTAAGTCGCCTCTAAGAAAAGCATTTTTACTATTAAGTCTTCTATTAAAACGAGCGTTACCAGAGAAGCCTTGATCATTTGGACCTCTATCAGACATAGCTGTAGTTGGACTAAGCTCTACATCACCTGCACCTGAAACAGAAATAGGGTGTTCTTTATGCAAATCAATACCAAACTCTTCAGATAAGAATGATGCTGCATTATTTAAAAAGTTAGCTTGCTTTCCTACATAATCTATATATGCACCTTCTAAAGCTGAATGATTCTTTTTTATCCATTGAATAGCATTGGAAGGTATTGCTTCATGGACAAATCTTTTAGCACCTTTCTTTACTCCAGTAATTCTTGAGGGATCTTTTAGGTTTTCACTGTATTCTTGTTCAGCTACTTTTTCCCATTGCCTTTCCTCCCAACCTTTTTTAGACATAAAAAAAGCCGCCCTTTCGGACGGCTACGAGGTATTTACTTTTTGGTTAGTACTTCTTCTTATTGGCTATTCGTTTAGCTCGTTCTTCGAAGTACGCTGTTTTTGCCTCCGTCATTTCTTTGTATTCTTTGGCATCAGCTTTATCTTTCGGAGACTCATAGGTTGCTGTGCCTGTAAATTCTTTTGCCATTAATTGATGTGGTTCAATATGAGCTGTTCTCGTCTAGGGTTACGTCCATATGTCTGACGCATCCATCCGAGCCAATGACTGCTACCTTTGCCTTGATTACACGCTCGACAGGCGGGGACCAAATTGCTTGTAAGATCCTCTCCACCATTAGTTTTAGGTTTGACGTGATCGAGTGTAAGTTCATGAATTTCATAGTTGTTTCCGCAATAAACACATGTACAATTAAAGTGCTCTTTAATAGCTCTTCTCCATAGCCGTTTAGCATCAGGACTTGTCATGGTTATTAGGTTGTATAAATAGTGTTGTGGGCTAGGTAGTAGTGGGGTCATTTACGAATTTTTAGTCTGCTTTTACGGTTAATAGATGGAGACTGTGTTCTCCCTTTGGTAGTACTCCCTTTATAGTGAGCTGCATCTTTGCCATCACCATTACCGTAAGTACCAAGTTTTCTATTAAGCTTGTTAGCGTTGACTCTTAATTTCAGACCTTTCTTTGTTTTGTTATACGCTTTCTGTTGCGACTTATAATTGCCGTTAGCGTACTTCGCTCCGCTTGCCATATAGTCTTTGTTGTACGAGTTCGGGGTCTACTTTTGGCATTACAGCTGCAAGCTTGGAGAGTGGATTACCATCAAGTGCAATACCGCTAATATCGTTTGTTTTAAGCCATTCACAGGCTGCCTTGAGATCTTGAGTAGAAGCTTCGCCACTTTTGACTCGCTTTAGAAACTCAGTTGTAACAAGGTTATGTAGTTCGTTAAATTGGTCTTCAGTGGCTCGTTTCTTCATTCGTCTTTAATTCCAGGGAATAGGTTTCGTCTGACAATCTCTACTGCTTTATCGTCGATGGTGTTATCAGTTGATTTTGCATAAGCTTCAAGAAGCTGGATGATCAAATTCTTAACAGCAGATGTGGAAAGAAATGTCATTAGGATTGGTTTAATAATCAACATATCTTTATCCTTCATCTGTCTTTACGAACTTACCGTTTTCGTCTCTTTTCTTAGATGACTTTTTCTTCTTTGCTTTAGCCTGTTCAGCTTCCATCTTGGCGATGGAATCACTTAGTGTACTCATGTTTTATCAGTGGGTTTAGTTGGACATTCATACTCCTGTTCACTCCAAAGGAATTTCTTTTTTTTAGGAGTACATTCTTTTTTTAGATACTGTTTAACAGCAGCCTTTTTATTCTTTTCGTATTGAACTATTGGTACTACGTCATTACACATATCGAATACACGTGTACCTTCAGCTAACATGAAACCTTTACGTTGAAGTTCAGCACATTTCAGTACACGTACAAGCTCATAATCAAGCCTCATCTTCTCTTCTTGCCGTGCGGCTATACGTCTACATTGTGCTAAACCTCTACGATCCAAAGGAAACATGAAGTTAATTTGACCTCCCCAGTTTTCAGCTATTGTATAGGTTCTCTGGTTCATATTTTCATCAAAGGGAACCGTATGATTCCCCATGTAGAAAGGGCTGAACGTCATAGTTGAGCCATTGCAAGAGACACCCGATCCATAATGTTGTCTACTTGGTGCTCCATTATTCTGAAACTGGACAGCTTGGTTAGTTACATTTCCTGTCGCTGCAGCTACTGGATTAGACACATTTGTAGTCTCTGGATCTGATGCTTTTGCTGGTGCTATTGAGAGAAGACTGACAAGGAGACAGTAGTAGATTCCGTTTCGATAGTTCGATCTATTTCTGTTAGTTCGATTACTTGACTTGCTGCTCTTGACACTACTTCGAGTGAAAAGTCGCTTCCAGCTGTATGAATCGTAAAGATTGAATCTTCGTCTACCAAGCCTCCTGAGCTTGCTGAGGTATGAGTTATATTGTCCCCAGACCATTTGTTTAACGCTGCTCCATAGGTGGTGGTGGTTATTTCTTCAGTTATTTCTTGAGTTGTAGTTGTAGTACTATTCATAGACCCTTGGGTGAAGTTGGGTTGTACTAATTCAGCTCTTACTACCGTGGGTGATGCCAGTAGGATAAGTAAAAGCCATTTCTTCATTGTTTTGGATTTTGATCAGGTTTACCGTTTTTCTTGCCATTACCGTTTCCAGTAGACAAGCCAAATGTTGCAAGTGCTCCAGTGAAAATACTGGCAGGGAACGTGATATCACCACCTGGACTCTTCTTAAACATTGGTAATTCAACGTAATTTAATGTGATGATAAATCCACTCCAAATGACAACTCCCAGACGCACCATTGCGCCTAAGATCACCATCTGTTCTTCATGATCGTCTACATTCTCTTTTAATTTTTCAAAGAGTCCTTTAGGTTTTGCTGTCTCTGTTGCTTCCATTTATCTACTTTTTTCTGTAGGAATTTCTGTATTTGTTTTTTTATCTTGTTAAACAAAGGAGTAGCTAAGGTGGTAGTGGCTACAGCTGCTACAGCTGCATAAGTAGCCGTTGCGACTACTTCAGCTGAAGGTAAGGGTAGATCTATTTTTACAACTGGTACACGAAGTGTAGGCTGTACAGTTTGTGTTGTTGTATCTGATTCTTCTTCTTCTGATGGTGCTTCTTCTAACTCAACTCCAGCTGGTGCTTCCAAGTTTTGAGGAGGGATGACAATGGGTGGGAATATTGGCATCTCTGCTGTTGGTTGCTTTAGAGGGATGCTAGGCATATCTAAAGCATCTGGAAGTTTACCGCGTCCTAAGTTTATGGATGGTATTTCCATTTAGGCGTGGGCGTAGTAGAGGTATTTGTGATTATTTAAATTCATTACTGATGCGTCTTCTTTTATAACAAAACCTGTTGAAATAGGATGTCCCATATCACCTAGAGTTTGTTCAGCACCAGCGTCATTTAATTCAAGTACTTGATCATTAGATCCAGAAGACCATCCTCTGAAAGTATCAAATACTACCCAGTGTTCATCATTACTTGTTGATTTTATAATGACAAATCTAGGTTGAAAGCCAGTAGTTATGGTTTGTGTAGAAGAATCACTTGTTCCATTTCCTGTGTAGTAACCAAGCTTGCTTATGCCGTCAACGCTGGCGAAGAGCATAAACATCATTTCGTTACCACCCCCTCCTGTCCAACTACCCACCGTGAAGTGAGTAGAGGTGGGAGCTTCATCATTCCAAGCGTTAGCAGTATCTTGCTCTTCATCATTAGCGTTTAATTTTAATCGGTACTGTTCGGGGTTTGTACCTCCATTTAAGCCCTTATGATAAACACTCCATTGAGCACTCTGTCCTCTATCCTTCGCCCATATCATTTCTGGGACAGCGTTCAAATTGTGCGGTATATGATCACCAGCAGAATTGGGTTTTACAGCTACACAGTCAAAACCTGCGTGACGTTTCCACATCCATCCATAAACGCTAGAAGGGTTTCCAGTTTTCAACATACCAACGGCACTATCAAACTTTGAACCGTTCTCACTGTATTGACTACCAGATGAATCTGCTGTCAACCAATATTTACCCATCAATCGTGAATGAACAGCCCAGTTGTCAGCTCCTAAACTTCTCTTCAAACCAAAATCAACAGGGAATCCACTGTCAAAGGTAGCCTCATCAGTACTACTATTTCCAGTATCCATGGCGAACACGTCTGAACCTGCTTCAGGAACCTTGGAGACGTAACCTTCGCTTGCTCTTATCGCGATGTAGATATATTGATGACCATCACCATTTCGATCATCATTATTTCCTTGAATTTTAAACCCTGTAGGTAAAACGTTTATACCATCATCAGTAGTAACTTCTGCGCCATTATTACTTGAATATAATCTACCGCTGTCATGGGTATTGTCGTGTTTCCTATTATCCATCGTACGCATAGTGTCAAATACTAACCAGTTGTAATTAGCATCACTGGTTGTACCATCTGCTTTTATCCATAGGAACTGAGGTTCAAATCCTAATTCTACTTCTAATCCATTAGTGCTATCACCATTGCCGATGTAGTAGCCCGTTTTAATTATATTTTGGTCACCACTATCTCCGAATATGAAGTTACCAGGGTCATCGAATGGAGAATCACTACTAGCTGTTATTGTTCCTTGTGCATTACCAGCAGTGGTAGAATCATTTTTTGTGATTGTATTTGGAGTGACTGTCGAACCAGTGACAGAACTATCGTTGCAGCAAAGAAGTACAGTATTCGTTATGTTCGTTAATGGCTCAGTTGGTGGTCTAAATGATGACGTATAAACTGCTGTTCCTTTTACTATCCTGAAATTAGAAAGACTTCCTTTTAAAGCGTAAGCATTCATCGCGGCTCCTATAGAAGCTTGTCCAGTGCCTGAGATATTAATACCACTTCTGTTTGCATTTTGATCATTAACTCCATTGACATATAGCTTACCTACTCCACTATTTACAACGAAAGCCAGATGCGTCCATTGACCTTCTGGCACACTTCCCTGACCTGAACGTAAATCTCCTCCTCCATAACCTGCAACATCAAAAACACCATCATTGTAATCTCTTACATAGAGACGTAAGTTGCCGTGATTGAAAAATTCATAGTAACCACTGTTTTGACTATAATCTGGTTTTACCCAAGTTTCTATAGTAAAAGTTGAACCTAAGTCGAAGTCGTCACTATCAGGAATAGTTAAACGAGTTGATTGGTGTCCTGTGAAATGAACTGATCTGGCTGTCGCCGCATCAGATTCTCCACCAGCCCATACCCACGCTTTATAGGTTTCACCAGACTTATTCATATATGCTTCGTAGTCATTGCTATTGTCAGCTATTATTGCAAATCCAGTAGAAGTAGGTTCAGCAGTAAACGGCTGGTAATCACTCTGTAGACCACCACCTACGTTTAGCCTTTGATAATAGTTGTGTGGATTAACGCCTTTATTCATTCCTCTGTGCCATACAGTCCAGTTACCACCTTGACTCATAGACTTCACGGCGATAAATCCCGGTTTGCAACCTAGGTCATGGCTAATCGTACGAGCACTACCACTTCCCGTCCACTCAATAAGCTGAAAAAAACCTTTGTTATTCTTAAAGGACCATGACATTAGGTCTTTACCGTTTTCATTAACAGAAGTGTCGGTTGCAAGTTTAAAACCATCATCCTTGTACTGCGTTATTCTTCCCCCTTGAGTAACCATTGCTGCAGCAGACGCAGGAGTTATATTTTTACCAACCCCCATAGCAGGGCTAAACCAAAGGTTTTCTTGAGTTCCCTCTCTATTTTTAATCCATACAAAACCACCTTCATCCTTTATTTTTAATCCCGTAGTTATTACATTACCAAGGACATTATATGGATAAGCTGTTTTTCCTAGATAAGGGTCCATGCTGAATACATCATCGATGTAGTACTTGGTAGGTGGTTTACCTCCACCAAGTAGCATTTGTTGTTGTGCCATATCAAGTCAACCCC
>QCFJ01000026.1 GCA_003280265.1 Prochlorococcus sp. AG-363-G03
TAGAAATTTTTATTTGTAAAAATGTTTACTCATCATTCCAAAAGCAATTATCCCTATCGGTATTCACGGTCTTAGAGCCTATTTAGGAGTAGTTAAAATGTAAGCTGATTTTATTTGTCTATGTCTAAAGATTTTTACCAAGAAATCAAAAGAATCAGTGGAGAAGAATTAAAAGAACTCCTATCAGACTTGGATAATCTTCTTGACTTATATAGAGATACTTTAATGGGTGAAGGTTATTTGACCTCCCCTGATTATTAGGTTTTACTATATTTGTTGAATTTTTCATTTAATTTATTTTCTCTAAATTTAAAAAATCACGTTTCTAATGAATCATTTTTTAGCAACCTATATAGATTTTATTCAAAGTATTGGATTTATATTTCTTTTGAGCATTGTTTGTTTTGTCTCCAGAAAGCTATTTTTAGACAACAAAAAAGATAATTACATAGAGGCTGTGAAAATTAAAGTTGATGACTAAAATCTTTGCTAGAACATAAAAAAATAGAAAAATGCCAAAAGCTTTTGAGGAGTTTAAATTCTCTGATGATCAAAAAAAAGGAGCAGTGTCAGTATTTTGGGAGAACGTTCATCTTGCAGCTAAGGCCTTAAAGGAAGATACTGATTGTCCGAACGAGATCATTGCTAGTGGGTTAAGAGCCGTCGCGGCTGAATGGGATTGATTATGTAGCCAACTATAAATCTAGCGTTTTTACTTTTAATCTCCTTTTGGCTTGTTATTTGATTCTAGATTCTTTTTGTCTTCTTCTTCTTTCTTGAATTGCTTCATAGCTTTACTGCCTATTGCATCTTCGATTAATTCAAAAAACCATGTTTTAATAGGGTTAGACATTCTTAGCGAAATAGATAGTTTGTGAATAACCAGATAGCAACGATAAACATAGCGGCTCTTCCGTGAATAACTTCTGATCTGCATAGACGAGCAAAGATAGTCATTAATTATCGTGCTGATATCTTTTTTATATCAGTACTTTGCTTAATAAGCATGGGTAATTGTTGGGATCTTTCTTTTGTTTACTGTTTTTGAACTTTTGCTAAATGCTTTTAATTTCTTTTGCTCTCAGCCTCTTACACTTTGAACTTTTTCTTTAAATAATTGCTTCTTATCTGTTCGTGTATTTACTTTTAATGTTGTGTAAACACGTGGAGCACCTTTACTATGAACCACCTCATGGCAATTCTTTACGCATTCAAATACCTCATCCCACTCCCCTTCAATTGCAGTTCCATTTGGACCAAGTTCATACTCGAGCTTATGTTCTTCAATAATCAATAAACATGCCTTTATGTAAGGAGACAATGAGACTCCTACTCCTATTGGTACCAAGCAAAGATCTATGCTTACCCACATATGAAATTACTAATAATGGATTTTATGTAATTCTAGCTTCAAATATTTTTGCTTTATTTCTTCTTAACCAATAGCCTTTGATCGCTAAATTCAGGCTTGGTCGGTTATTACTAATGTATTTTTACTGTTATCCATCTCCGCTTGCCTCTCTTTTTTTTAACTTAAATGTAAAAAATTTTCTCATGGAAAAAAATCAGATCCAAGTTCTTCCATTTTTTATAATATCTTTTTCAATTCTGATTAGCGGTTTCACAGTCATCTTTACGTGATTGGATGTTTTAACACTTCTGTTAGATTAAGAGTTCTTATTAAAACAATATTCCTTTTCTATGAATACCGCCTCGATTGCAGTTATTACTGTAGTTACTACTCTATCTCTATACCTGATTTTTTTAGTTCTTGGGGTAGGAGGTATAGCTAATAATCGAGCCGCTCAAGGCCTTGATCAAAATAAAAAAAGAGATGAATAACCAATTTAGAAAACCCTTGAAGTTTATTTTTTTATTCTACATGCAATCTTTTTAACCTCTTCCTTTCTGACAAGTACCTATTAGAGTTCTATTTCTTTGAGGTGATTCGACAATGTATGTACGGTGTCTTCGATTTATTTTGTAGATATTTTTAACGATGTTTCTATTATCTCTTTGCGTAATAGTATATGAATTACGTCTAATTAAAGTTCTTCCTTCTTTTTCTTTTCCTTTATTGTAAATAATAGATATTAATCCATCAAGATTAATTTTTAGATAGCTCGTTTCCCAATCTGGTTTAATTAGAGAACCTCTATTTATTTCATATTTACCTATACATTTAAGAAAAAGTTGTTCTGATCTAGCTTGTTGAAAAGGTGATAAAAGTACTCCCGTTAGCAAAATTAAAATTAACCGAAATTTATTAATGTGGTAAGAGTTAATTATATTATTTAGATTTTTGTATAACATAGCAATATTCTTATTCATATTTCTTGTATTTGTTTTGATCTTTAACGATTATAATCTAAATTCCTATGTTGTTGTTTATTTATTTAATCACTCACATTTTATTTACGATAAATAGTCAGGAAAATAAAAATAACTTAATCTTTCTTTCCTTTTAAAATCATTGTTAACGGTACACCTACTGTAAAAAATATTCCAATGGTTAGTATCGCCAATCCAGTTGGTGAAAGGATCTCTACTCCTCCAATGACTTGTGATGAGCTTTGGGTTGAAAAAAAAATCATTAATTTATGGCGTATGCCCAATGTGTTGATATATTATTTTCTCCAAGATACTTTTGTAATCTTCTTGAATTGATTTTCAATACTATCCCGTTTGTTGGATAGCTTTTAAATAATTTACCCTCTTTCCAACATTGAAGATAGATTTCTATATCTGAAGTAAAGTTTGTAAAATGAGTTTGAGGTATTTCAAAATTTAGTTTTTTTAGTTCTTGAAGTGACTGAAAATGATTAATATTGCAATGGAAAATTTGAAAAGCACAGAATCTATGTCTTTTTAACTGTGATTCGATTTTATGAGTTCCTAAAAATTCACTTTTTTTATATTTGTTTGATGTTTTTTCTTCGTCGAATATGACTCCTCGAATTTCTATTCTATTTTTAATCGCGATGCTGCTAGGAATATTTTTTATAGATCTTACACTTTCAGTTATTTCTTGATTATTTTCATTTATTGCTTTGTTTACTTTTCCATTTAAATATTGAATGCCAATATCTGTTCCAATAATTTTTGGTTCTAAGATTATTCTTGTATTTGGAAGAAGTGACTCTAACCATTCATAAACATTGCCTTGCCCTAATGATAAGAGGGCTTTTTTTCCAGATTTGTAATTTATGATAGAATTTTTCAGAGATATTCTCTCAAGATTCTTTATAAGATGATCTGATCGTTTAGTCACCTCTCTCATCCTTCAGTCTTACATTTAATCAGTTTAGTTTGCTTTTCATACTGCGACCTAGGCATATTTAATGTAGTTAAATATGTGATATTAAGTTCAGAAATGAGTCGATATTATTGCCCTTTCTGCTCTTCTCGTTATCAATTTCAGAAAACCAGGAGTGATGGTGTTTTGATTTGTGGTCTTTGCGGAGATCCATTAGTGAAAAAACCTTTGCTAATTTCAAGACGAATTTTTGGAGTAGTTGCTGCATCCGCATTTTTAACTCCCTTACTAATAAGTATTATTTTTGTACTTAAAAATTCTACTAAGGAAATACAACCAAGGACTTCTGAATCATTAGTCCTATCAACTATTGATAAATCATGGGAAATATAAATCTAGACAATCGACTTAATTTTCCTGCGACGAAAAGGAATCGTTATTCTATTGCTAGAGTTTTGAGAGACTATATTTCTCCTAACAGCTTGTTTTTAGAGATTGCTAGTGGAAGTGGAGAACATGGAGTGTTCTTCCAAAAAACATTCCCTTCAATTATCTGGCAAACTAGCGATCCTGAATTAGTGCATAGGAAAAGTATTAATTCATGGATCAAGCATGAAGGCCTTTTTTATAAAATGCCCGAACCGCTAGATATAAATGTAGAAAAAAGACCATGGCCAATAACCAAACAGATAAGATCTTTAATTAAAGGAATTGTCTGTATAAATATGATTCATATTTCTCCATGGAGTTGTACAAAAGCATTGTTTAAAGAATCAAAAAATAACCTAAATCAAAATCATTTTTTGATGATCTATGGACCCTTTATAAGAAAAGATGTACAAACTTCAGATAGTAATTTAAATTTTGATCAATCCTTAAAATTTCAGAATCCACTCTGGGGCATTCGCCATTTAGAGGAAGTTAATAAACTTGCCTTTATGAATGGATTTGTTAAAGAAAAGGTTATTGAGATGCCAGCTAATAATCTCTCAGTTATTTATCGCTTAAATTAAAATTTTTATTCTTTTAGTATATTTATGCCAACTTTTGGTTGTTGCGAGAGCAAAATAGATGTAATTGCTGTTTTGAAGTGGATTTTTCAGGCCCAGATGCTATTGATAAGGCTATTCAAGCTGGATTAGATCTTGATGGAACTCCTATTCCTTCAGAAATGCTAAACCTCTACACAGAGGTTATGGATAAAGAAAATTCACGTAAGAGAAGTGGGGTTAAAAAATCAATGAGAAATCGTATTGTAAAAACTGGAGCCAAACATTTTGACCAAGAGACCCTTAATGCTCGTTTAATTAAAGCTGGTTGGGAAGGATTAAAAACAAAAGAAATTGAATTTTTTTATAGTTGAACTCAATTGACTATTTTACAAGTTCTAAAATATATAGATAATACATACATTTTTTAGCTCTTTATCTGATTATTGAAGAAAGTTTTTTATATTTTTTTTCTCAAATGCGACCAAACTGCCTTTTCTACAACCAATCTTGTATCTGTTGCAACTAAATACAGTATTGAGGCGGCAAGCCGTACATCTCTGACTTTACATAGATTAACAATTGGTTTACATTTGTTTACATAGTAAATCTTAATTCTCATGACTCCAGAAGCAGAAAAATTCAATGGTTGGGCAGCAATGCTTGGCTTCGTTGCAGCCTTCGGTGCCTATGCAACAACAGGTCAAATCATTCCTGGTATTTTTTAAGCCAATAACTACTCATAACAATGCAACCATCTAACAAAACAATTCTAGAAAGAAGCATCGGCAGACCAGCCATGATGGCATTCGTTCTATTAACAGGTATCTACCTAACAACAGGTCAACTTATCCCAGGCGTCGTTTAATGAAAAATTCAACAGTTGAAACTCCAAGAGTCGAAGAAGGCAAAGTCATTGCTGAAAGACTCAACGGCTACGCAGCATTTGTTGGATGCTGGGCACTCATCGGTGCATATCTTACAACTGGTCAAATCATCCCAGGTGTTGTGTAATGACTACTCAAAACGACTACAACAAAAGTAGGAAAATTGATCCTGAAAAGGAAACTGCTGAAAGACTGAACGGCTATGCAGCATTATTCGGATGCATTGCTCTTGTGGGTGCCTATGCAACAACTGGTCAAATCATTCCAGGTTTTGTGTAATGGATAAAACAACTAACTACTGGAAAACAGCAGAACAAATGAATGGCCGTCTAGCAATGATGGGTCTTCTTGCGGCTGTTATTAATTACGGTTTCACTGGCTGGATAGTTCCAGGTTTTATTTAGTTCCACATCTTATTACAATGTCTCTAAGTTATTGGCTTCGCGCTGAAGTTGACGATCTCTTAAACGAAGATACTTTCTTCGATAGCTCAGATTATTCCAGCCTTTTGGAAGATACAGATTGGGCTTAGATAACAGCTTGTTTTGACAATACAAAGTACATTTGTTCATTTTCAACTTTGCTAGGTTTTTTGTCCAACTCTGTCTATAGAACAAAAGGTTTAATCCCTTGTAAGCAATTTTTAAAAAACTAAAAGAATAAATTAAACTTGATTATTTTTGAACTCCTCATCTTTAGAAATCAAACCTTTTATTAATTAAAACATAGAATATGAAGATAGTATTCATTAAGCAAATACTTAACAATAAGGATAACGATTACTTCACTGTTAATATGAATCTAATTTATTAATCAAACATCAATAAAAAAGATTTGTTTCTGTTCAACTTCTATTGTTAGAAGGTTTATTGCCTTTTCTAATTCTTCTTCTGTCTGGAAACCTAGCACTTCTGCTGGTTCGAGTCCAAGCGAGCTAAAATCCGGTTCAATTCCGAAAGGTTCTATATTTTCTAAGCTTCCAACAATTTCTTCAAGTTCTTCTAATTCAGTCATAATAATTTTCTAAATAATCAGTGGTTTTTCAATATATTCATGAGACTTCAAGTTTGAAACCTTTATCTAAAAGTTGTTGATATGTGAGCCTCGCTTGGAATGCAAGAATTTCAATAGGTTCCTTATCGTCTCTTTGCATAATGAAATAGTGATTGTCATCACCTTTTCTTGCAAAAATTACTATTTCAGATCCTCTTACTAATCTCCAATTTTCTAGAGCTTTATGTTCAGATAATGGTCCTAAATCCCAAGGAGCCTTTTCTGGATACTTCTCTCTTTTTACCCTTGGCATTTACTAAAAGTTCTATTTCTTTAAGCCTACACTTATGATCTTCAACGTCAAGAATTATTTATTAATCAGGAAAAGGCAGTCAATGAATATCCCTCGTCAAATAACCTTTGGTATCTAAACCTGGCTTCATATTTATTGACAGCCTTTCTGATACCATCATTTTTCTGGATTTACATAAATTTTTCGTTTATACGACTCCTCGTAAACGTATTAACGATGTCGTCTTTAGATATTATCCATTCGATTGAACTGAAGTTGCTATGGTCGATATTTAAATTCCAAGAGACATTTTCAGGGTATTTTTCAATATTCTCATATCCAAAGAATATTCTCTATAAAAATATGTGAAAAAGCTATGGCAACATGAGAACAAATACTGACTTTGCTTCAAATATCCTTCTCTTATATTTTTAATTATTTTTTCTCCATATTTAAATATTGTAAAACTATTTACATTCTTGATTCCTTAAGAAAAGAGGTTAAAGAAGCGACTTGACATGACATTCTCCTATTTATATGGGTATGAGGTTACTTGGACTGGATAAAAATTGTTTCTCAAGCTGGTGGCTAAAATTACCAGAAGGGTCAACTATGGTGGTCCAACCTAAAATTGATGGTTTCGCAATAGGTCTTAGATACAAATACGGTCAATTAGTAGATGCTTATTCTCGAGAGGACAGTGAAATTATTGAGAATATCAGAACTATCAATGCTATTCCATTGAATATTGATGACTCTTTAAAGGTTGAAGTTGAGCTGGAGGGAGTTTTATACTCTCATTTTTGTAATTCTAAATTTTCATTTGAGAAACTGTTATCGACCTCAACTCAAGATAATGCTTGTAATTCCTCATTGTCTTTTTTGGCATTTCAAATATTTAGATCTAACAGGGATGAATTGTCAGATTTGACACAACTTCAAAATTGGGGTTTTGAAGTACCCATAACCTTAAGAACACATGATCCAATGCAAGTCAAAATATGGCATTCTCAATGGTTAAGAAATGAATTGTTTTCTAATTTTCCTACTAATGGAATAGTTGCCAAATGCAATTCTTCTTTAACCAAAAATATATTAGGTGTTAGCCAATACTCGCCTAATTGGGCTTTGGCCTTAACACGATAATTCTTTGATTGTTTTATCTGAGAATCTAAATGAGGATTCATTGATTTTGATTTATAGCTTATATTCATTTGTTCTTATCAATATTGCTAGATAAGCTGAATGAAAATATCCTTCTTTCTAACACCCTGCAATACCAATTATGACCTTTACCGACAAGCAACTGCTTGATGCAATAAAGGGAAATATCGATGTGAAAAATTGTTTTAATAAAATTTCTGACGCATGTAAGGAATTACAAATGAAGACTGGCTGCCCAGATGATGATATTGATCGTTTTCTTGAGTTTGCAATTGGTAAGTGGGACAATTCAGATTGAAACTTCTAAATTTATATGTTTTGGCATTATATGACATGTTCTATATTTTTAATGTTCACCTATTATTCATTCCAGCATAAGATGATTCATGTTTTGGCTTTGTAAATACGACTTGATGTCTTTTTACCTTTAACTGCTTGAATAGATCCTATTGATTACTTCTCTTGAATTTTCTAAGTAATGATTTTATCCAGATAAGATATCTAGGACTTTTACCTTTTTGTTTTACTACAATTGCTATTAAGTTAATTCCTCTTTCCAGGCAAGCTTCTAGCTGGAATAGGTGCATCAAGAATACATCTGCAACATTGAGTCAGATAAATGCTGTACAGAAGATGAATGATGAAAACAAGGAAGTTTATCAGTGATGATATGTAATGGTATTGTTTTTGTACCAAAGATTAAGACGATAATCAAATAAAGCGTTGGAATTATTCCTAATACATATAATTTTCAGAGAACTTTAAAATATCAGCTTCTAAATGTCTTATTTTGATTAAACGAAAAGGATAATTGTTCTCATGGAAAGCTAGATGTAATATTTTCTTGTCATACTAGGAATTTAATAGAGTTCCAATTAATCCCGCAAATGCTGAAAGGATGAATACTGATACGATACAAATCGCCAGGATTTTAGAGAGATTCATTTTTTGTTGTAATAAGTAAATATATTCTGATTCATCTCTTAGCTAATATTCAAATATAAAGCTTTATATACCGAACGAACTATTTTTTGTGAAATTTTTATTTGCTCGCACCTTTCTTTATGAATTTTTAGATTTTTCGTTATTTATAAAATAATCTTGCTATTGCTGGTGATTGAGCCTTTTCTAATAGATAAATGATCCTACGAATCATTTATTTTTCAGCTTTGCAAACTGGTCATTTCCTATAAATCAATCCCATTAACCATGAACAATTTTCCATATAACCTTGGATTCCTGAGTTTAATCTAGATACTTCTCTTCCCATAACTTTTAGCTTTAATGTCTAGGACTAATGTAAATATTGTAAGTTTGTTAATTGTAAGTTAGTATTATAAGTACAACCATTTATTTATCATGCTCACTGGTAAGGATTTATTAGCCAAGGTCAAAGACTTGGGAGATGTCTCAAAATCTGATCTTGTTAAAGCTTGTGGATATGTTTCCACCAAGAAAGGAGGCGGAGAGCGTCTTAACTACACTGCCTTTTATGAAGCACTTCTAGAAGCTAAAGGTGTAAACCTAGCAGCTGAAAGTGCTGGTGGTATTGGTAAAGGTGGAAGAAAGCTTAGTTATGTGGCTACTGTCCAAGGAAATGGAAACCTATTGATAGGAAAGGCCTATACAGCTCTTTTAGATCTCAAACCAGGTGACAATTTTGAGATTAAGATGGGACGAAAAGGTTTCCGTTTGGTTCCAGAAGGAGAAGGTTAATTCCTGAAAAACTGAATTAATTCATTTAGTTTTAGCCGAGATGCATATCTGCAACTCGGCTTTTTTAATTGCCAAATTATCCTTGATAAGTTTGTCTGATTATTAATCTATCTTTTATTTACCTACTAAGATCTTTAGTCTCTTATTCATACCGTTTTCTGTTTTTCCTCAACCTGATTCTTCGTTTTTTTCTAGACCGTTTTTTTTTTTTTTTTTTTTTAGTATTTTTACCTAAAAAAACAATTTAATTTACCTTTTTTATTTTTGTTAAAAAACCTATTATAGGCTGGGTATTTGGAAAGCTTTTCTAATGTTCCTAAAAAAACTATTTCATATACCTTTTTTATTTTTTGAATTTTATGTTTTTCATGTTTTTCCCTCATTCTTGTTTTATGTATAATCGATTTGCCTTTTGTCGATTTTCATCTTGTGAAAATCTACGTTTTTAATTCTTGACCACCCTTTGTATTTGAGATAGATGCTTGTCTAGCGTTCTTTTTTATAGTCATTCTGCTTTTATTTGATAAGGTATATACTCTTTTTATCTCTTGTCTGTAATTAAATTTATTCACATATTGATATCTTAGTTCGCTATCCTTAATACCTTGTACCGATTGTAGATTCTTGTTTTATCCGCTCTATGAAGAAATTGTTACTAATACAGTAGAATTAACATTTTATATGGTTAACCACGTTTTTTTTTGAGCTTGTTCTACTTTTGTCTATTTTAGTTGGTGTAATGCTTATTATGTTTGTGGATTGGAGTTGGATACCTATTTCAAGTATTGATTGTGAAAGGCGTCCTAGTCTTGAGAAAGTAAAAAAAGATCTCCTTGATTAAGATCTCTTTTTGTTATTTTTTTTGTAACCTTACTTGTTCATTAGTTATAAGGGTAATTATGTAAATAACTAACAATCATTTTATATTTTTAGCTTTTGCTTGAATTCCGAGATATATTGTCAAACCAATTAAAAGAATAACTAGGAATGAATTGCTATTCCCAAGGATTTCTATAAGCATATTAACCTTTGATCTATAAATACTTATTTTTACATATTTAAACTCATCGTAGGTGTAGGGTATATACTCTCATAAAATGATGTTACAAACTGAATATCAAGATTATATTCTTATAAAAAATATTCTCAGCCTTTAACAAAATGTCATGGTAATTTTATTAGTGAATTACATTTAATTAATCCAGGTGATGAATATTTTCGACTTATTAACCCCATATTAACTAATCTAGGTCTTGAATTTATTTCACAGGAATTAAAAGCTTCTTTGTTTTTGTGTAAATATAAAAATTAAATCTTTTATATAAAATAAAATGTTTAGCCTGTTCGTATGAAAATATTAAAAAAATTGGACATTTGTGTTTACTGGCTTCCAAATCTTCCCTTTTACTGTCAGTGATAATCTTCTACCCCATAAAAGAAATGGGAATAATAAATTTGTCCTCTTGTTTGATTTGAAAATAATCCGAAGTATTTCTAGAAGAGAATCGCTTGGTTCTTTAATTTGAGAGCAAATCCAATTTATCGCATCAGCACCATGCATGATATTTTCATTATTTATAAGAATTGCTCCTTTATTTAAATCGTAGCCTTGACTATAGAGTTGAGATAGGAGAGGGAGATTTTTTCTTCCATCTAATATTTCGACATCATGAAGATTACTTTTTAATTCAAGTAATTTTGCAAAGTGATTGCAAAAAGGACATTCACCATCATATATAAATAAAGTTTTTTCTGACATAACTATCAATTATTATGTGTATTGTACATACAGTTTGTTTGGAAACGTGTCAAATTTAAAAAAAAAGGACGAAAAATTTAAAAATTAACAGAAATCTGATCTTGTTCAACGATTTTTTGTTACTAATAACATTATTATTTATATAGTTATTAGACTTTAAAGAGATCAAAATAATTATAGTATGTCAATAGATATTGAGATTGAATTAAAAATCAATCTGAAAATATTTAAATGTACTAAGATATATTTTTAAATAATAAATTGTCTAGTTTATTATTGGTATGATTTTATTGTATCAGTTTTTGAAAACACTGCTTTTTACATTCTTTTCTTGGATCTGAGGTCTTAATAAAGACATGGGAAGAGCTGTTACTATTGCAAAAGATAGAACAAGAATCAAATCTGTTGTAAAGTGGCTTATACCTAGCTCAGAGTGGGCAAGACCAAAGTTTAGTAATGACATTTTTTTAATAAAATACTTTTTAATTTTATTTTAGTTTGTGTATGTATAATTATTATGTAGTAAAAATTATTGCTCAAACAGAATTATTTATTTCATATAATCTTTAAGTATATATTCAGTCATGCGTAATTTAAATTATTTAATAAGCTTTCCTAAAAACCTCAATTGCATAAAAAATTCATTAGTATCTCAATATATTTTATAGGAACTCATTTGTCATAAGGAGAATATGTTGAAAATAGTTGCCTATGTGCGTTATTCCAATGCTTCTATGATGCTTGATTGGAATATCTTCGTAGGTGCGCTTATATTTTTTATACTTTGTGGGATCTTGATATTTCAAAATCAGATTTGGGAGGAGGAAGACTATTCTAGAAACAAAAAATGGTACAAATGGAAGACTTCTGCTATTAAGTCAAATAAAGGTGATTTATCTAGAATTTACCCAACTTCAAATAAATAAAAATTAAAGATTTCTTTTGTTATCTTAGTGCCCTCTATACACTTGAAAATTTATTTGCAGGTCCCTTTTGGCATTGACATAATTATTGCTTGTCGACGTTAAAACAGATAAAAAGGGGAAATAGATTCTTTTTCTCTTTTATTCAGATATGAATGAAATCAAATGCCCTGAATGTGGTAGCAAGATTAGCATCGATGAAGATAATTACTCAAATATCACTAAGCAGGTAAGAGATCAGCAGTTTGAAGAAGAACTGAGCAAAAGAATTGAACTACTTGAAAAGGATAAAGAGAATTCAGTTGAGCTAGCAATTCAAAATATCCGATTCAAAATGCAAGAAGCAGCATTTGTAAATGAAAAAAAAATGCAAGCTCTTGAGGCTCAATTGACTGCTGCAGAGACTGAAAAGCATTTAGCTGTCAACAAGCTTAAGCATTCTTTCGAAAAAGAGAGAGACTCACTTTCTTATTTATTGGAAAAAACGAAAGAAAAGAATGAATATGATAAAAAACTTGCAGTTTCTAATGCAATTACAAAATTAAAAGAAGGTTATGAGCAAATAAAAAATAATTTAGACAAAGTTGAACTACAGAAGGAATTATCAGAAAAGTCTATAAAAATGAAATATGAGATGCAGCTAAAAGAACGTGATGATGTAATTCAGAGACTTCGAGATTTGAAAATTAAATTGTCTACGAAAATGGTCGGTGAGTCATTGGAACAACATTGCGAGAATGAGTTTAATCGATTACGGTCAACAGCCTTCCCTAATGCTTATTTTGAAAAAGATAATGATACTAGTTTTGGTAGTAAAGGTGATTATATTTTTCGCGATTTTGATAATGAAGGAAACGAAATTGTCTCTATCATGTTTGAAATGAAAAATGAATCTGATAACACCACATACAAAAAGAAAAATGACGACTTCCTTAAGGAGCTAAATAAAGATCGCATTGAAAAAAATTGTGAATATGCTGTATTAGTTTCTTTATTAGAGGCTGACAATGACTTGTTTAATTCAGGAATTGTTGATTTTTCATATCGATATCCCAAGATGTATGTTGTCAGACCTCAATGCTTTTTATCTATTATTTCGTTATTAAGAAATGCTTCCCTCAAGGTACTTGAGTATAAATCCGAATTAGCAGCTATTAAAGAACAAAATATTGATATTACCAATTTTGAAAATAGCCTTGAGCTATTCAAGGATGCCTTTGGTAAAAACTATGCACTAGCTTCAAAACGTTTTGAATCGGCAATCATGGAGATAGATAAATCTATTAATCATTTGCAAAAAACTAAAGATGCCTTGCTTGGTGCTGATAGAAATCTGAGATTGGCTAACGATAAAGCACAAGAAGTTTCTGTTAAAAGATTGACTAGAAATAATCCTACGATGCGAGAAAAATTTAAATCAATAAGAAAGTCTGAGGCAGCATAAATTGATTAAATACATGAAAAATAATAATATTAAAAGTTGATGAGTGGATGGCTATATTTAATTAGAAATAGAGATATCTACAAGATTGGAATAACTAAAAATTTTAACAATAGGATGCGGCAACTCAAACCAGATAATGTAGTTGCTAAATTGTACACAAGTGATTATATAAAATTAGAGAGAGAGTTACACTATCGCTATAAAGAGTACCGGATTCCCCAAACGGAATATTTTCGTTTGGATAATTCTCATATTAGGGAAATAAAAAAAAGAATTACTAAATTGGATTACAGTATGATTGTTAATTTTAAGATTTTAATAAAATCATTGTTAATATTATTAATAATTTTTTTTCTTAGTTTCTTTTTTCTATCTTTAAATATTAATGATCCAAAAATAATAATCATTAACTCATTTTTATTGTGTGAGAGATTTTCATTTTACTTTTCATTTCTTTCTTTATTAGTTGCTTCAGGTAAAAATTTTATTTTTTTGAATGAATTAAAATACAGATCTGTAAGATCTTTTATATATTTAATATTTGCAATCTTTTTCCGAATTATTATAAATATTTAAATAGAAATAATACTCTATTCTAATGTTAATAATATATTTAATAAAATAAATATGGATATTTAATCTTCCCACATGTCATTAATCGGTTTCTGCTCTTGCTGTTGTTTTAACAAACCTAGTCTTCTATCAAATTCTATCTCTTCTTGACTTTTTAAATCTACCTTACGATTTTTTCTGGTTTTTTGTTTTACTTCCAGAATCTTTCTACCTAAATCCTCTGAAAAATGATCTTTAATTTCCTCCCAAACTTCTTTTTCTTCTGCATTACCTACAGTTCCTTTTACTTGATCGATGATTAATTCCTTAACAAATTTCCTTAAATCGCTTTCAGTCATTGAGTCAACCTTACTTGATATATAAATATCCTTAAGATTGTCTAATTCCGTTTTGGTTAGATCCTTATACGTTAATTCTTCCATTTTTTGTTGTTATTAGTAGAAATTATTTATATACCCATTTAGCTTCTAAAACCTTAGAACTAGGATTAAATAACTGAACATTCCTTTTTGCTTTACATTCATTATTAGCAATAACTGTCTCTTTGTGGGAATTGCCTAGATCATTAATCATGTAAACTTTGAATCTCATCGTACTTATATAAATACTAATCTATCTTATTCTAATTTATTTTAAAAACAATTTATTATTCTAAAGTCTTGAAAGCTTAACTTTGATAATTATTAATTATTATCTCTATCTATTAGATTATTGAAAATCGCTTCAATCAATATTGCTGTAAAGAAAAGACTTAAAGATGGTATAAATACTGGATACCATAATTTTTGAAATATACTATATAAATATGAGTTACCATTAACACTTACAAAAAAACTAACAGCTAGGAACATTGAGCCTATTATTAATATATAAAGGTTGTAGATCAATATGTTATCTAAAGCTTTTTTCCATTTACTTTGATGTTTTTTTTCCATATTATTGTTGTAACTCTTTATTATGTGTAAAGTCAGATTTCTTCTTAAAAAATCAAGAGGATCCTCTGAAGGAGTATAAATCAATACCATTTGACTTAAGGAAAATAGCCCCCCCGATGGCGACGATATTGAGACACAAAACAAAGATCCAAACCTTCCATGGTTGCTGTTGAGTATCCATGATTTTTAATTTATATTTATGTATAACGGCTTTTGAGATCTATTCATAAATTTTATCTTTTGATGAAAAAAGCTTGTTTCAACTCAATGCGTCAAGATCTCTCCTGTAGTGTTTTGAGCAACTAGATTCTATTCTATTTGATTTCCAGTCTGTGTCTTCTAACAGATCTGAATAATTATTATTGTTTGAAGGAAATTTTTTTTCTAATCTCCAACCAGCTTCATTTAAGAAATCTACGTAATCTTTGGTGAATATGCTCCTATTAATTTTTGATGGAACTCTACTCTGTCTTCTATCGTAAACATTGCCTTCATTTGTTTGTAATGTCATCAATTAGAATCGATTAGAGATGTTCTAATGTAAAAATTTAGAAGCTGACAAAAACCCCTTGTAGTGGTAACCCTCACCTCTGAAAAAAAATTGCTGGCAATTAAGCTGTTTTTACTAAAACTTCCTTAAAGCGAACTCTAACTCTGTCTAGTTGCTCCTTACTTCCAAGAAATATCATAATCATACCTGCTGAGATTGAAAACTTGTCTATCGGATTACCAATTAATTTTCCAGAGACTTTAGTTGCCAGAAGTAATGCTTCACCTTGTTTTGAGAAATTATTAACTATATTTTTATTGCTTGTAAAATTGTTAATTATATCTATATTTTCTGTTACTTTGAATTCTTCTATTTCGCAATTTGATCCTGCTAGTAAATCTATAAAATCAACAGCTATAGGTCTTAATGCAGAGGCAGCCATAGTCCGACCTGCCGCTACATATGGACTAACTACTGCATTAGCGCCTGCTAGTTTTAATTTATTTGCTGCTTCTTCGTTGGCAGCTCTGGCGATTAATCTGCAATTATCATTAAGTGCTTTTGCACTTAGTACAACATATAAATTAGCTGCATCACTTGGAAGAGTAACAACTAAACTTCGACAATTTTTTATTCCAGCAAGTAAAAGTGATTCGTCCATTGTGGCATCTGCTAATAAGACGTTGAAACCTTTATCTTCCGCTTCGCTCTTTCTTGTTGGGTCAACTTCTAATATTAAAGTAGATATTTTTTCAGACTCTAATTGATCAGCGATTTCTTTTCCTGTACGACCATACCCGCAAATGATTACATGATTCTTCATCCTTCTAATAAACCTCTTTAGTCTAAGCTCCTTTAATTTTATAAAATAGCCTAGTTCAGACAATTGTATAAACCTTTGAAGTGTTAATTGAATTACAAATAGTCCTCCTCCGATGATTAAAAAAGTTATTATCCGGCCAGCAGAACTTAAAACTTCTACTTCACCAAAACCTATTGTTGTAACTGTTATTAGTACCATCCATAAACAATCTCCCCAATCCCATCCTTCTGTAATTCGATAACCCAATGCCCCAAATAAAAATAAGAAAGTGAGTAATAATATTGGGCCAGCCCATAACTTTAAATAGTTTTTAAATTTATTTGATTTAATAAGATTCAAACTAATTCATTTGTCTTTTTTTTAATTCTATAGTGATGAGCGAATAAAATATTTAATCGTTTTTATTTCTATACGTATAAGTCTGGCTTACTTATAATCATCTGTTCCTATATTTATTTATAGTATGATTATATTAGAGTAGCTTGTAATTATCAAATATGGACGATCTTACATCGGAAGACAAAAAGGAATTATGTAAGGAGGCTTTCCAGGATATATCAGCAATTTTAGCCAATTTGCGAGATCAAGGTTTTTCAGATATGGAAATTTTTGAATTTGGTAAGTCATTAATAGATCATTTTGATCCGATTAAGATGGAAAATTTAAAGAAAGATTCGGATTATCAAGACGCATTGTTCAGAGAAGCTAATGATTTATAGAATGCTACTAAACTATTCATTATGAATAAATTTCCTATATGCAATTTATTCATTCTTCTTCATTTTTGACTATTTGAAGTTAATTTTTATATCTTAGATATATTCATAGTTAATAATCACTTATCAATAATTCACTCCTTGTATTTTTGAATATGATCAATTAATTTTTTGCATTCTTCTATTGAAAGTGATGATAGGGGTGATGATGCTGGAATTTCTAGAAGAGCGCATGATGCAATTATCACAGAGGAATCAATGTTTAGTGCCTCTGCGAGTTCCTTTACTCTCAACTTAGCCACTTTAAAATTTACGTTTTTATGATCCTATAACGATTAATGTTTTTATTTAGAGTTTTTATTGCTATGTCTAAGGGCATTAGATTTGTAATTGATTAAATGAATGATTATAAGGATTTGAAGTCAAACCCCAATGATATTGTTTCATAAGCTGTGCGGCGAATGGAGACTGAATCTGATACACATATCAGAATATGTATATTTTAAGAATACAGAGAATGGCAAGGAACTTCTATTGATGATTGGGTTTTGGCTTTGCTTTATGGATGGGGGTCACTTTGACAAGTATTTTTATTAGTTTTCATAGTGAATAGTAGGATTTCTATTTTTTTATTTTTTTCTGGTTTCATTAAAGTTTATTTGGGCACAAGTATAACCTGATTCTCTAATGTCTTTATTTTCATCAATAATTGCTTTGAGTGCACAATCGCAATAATTTGTTATAGCGATTTTTGATATATTCTTAGTTGCTGGATTACTTAAAGCGCTTGAAATACAATCATCCATTTGACTATCTGGATATGAGTATGCTGAATTAACGTAAGAAAAAACTATAATTGATAATACTATGAAAGCTTTCATATTTTTATATTATTTTTTCAACTATACATCTTGCCTTCATTATTTATCGACTTGGTATTAAATATTTATTTTTTGTAGTTATTATTTTTATTCAGTGCAAAACTTCTATGTTAATATAATAAAAATAAGTGCATTCCATTTTCTTAAATGTCATTAGATCAAATAAGAAAATTCTTGAAAGAAATGCAGAATGATGACTCTTTAAAAGAAGAAGTCCTGTCTTCCTCAACGGCCGACGATGTTGCCCTTATTGCATTAA
>QCFJ01000027.1 GCA_003280265.1 Prochlorococcus sp. AG-363-G03
TATAGCTATTGAAAAAGCCTAATATTCTTATACCAAAAGATTACCTTATCTTTTTCTATAGGATATTTGTTTAGTGATAGTGAGCCCAACATTTTCTGAACTGAGTTCAACTTTTCTGAAAATAGGAGTCTTTAGTTTTGGCGGCCCATATGCGCATATTGCAATGTTTAAAGACGAGATCATCATTCAAAGGAATTGGGTTTCCGAGCAAGAGTTTGACGAAGGATTGGGTATTTGCGAAATACTACCTGGGCCGACATCAAGTCAATTAGCAATCTTTTTAGGGACAAAGATAAAGGGTTTTTATGGAGGATTAATAAGTGGGATATGTTTTTTATTGCCTGGATTTTTCATCATTTTACTTATGAGTCAACTTTGGAGACAAGGACAATCAATTGATAATTTTTCAGATTTTTTGTCTATTCCTCAAATAATTGTAATTTCAATAATTTGGGGGTTTGCTTTAAACCTATTAAAAAATCGTAGTCAAGTATGGCAATGGACAACGGCTAGTTTTGTATTTATTGGGTCAATTATTGATCGATCAACTTCACTTCATCTACCTATCACATTGCTTTTATTGTTGGCTGGAATTTTCGGAATCTATCAAAGTAATTCTAAGAGATTCCTGAGCTTTTTCTTTATTCCTTATGGCTTTGAGCATTCTTATTTCGATCTAAAATTATTTGGTTTTCCAAGTTTTTTAACAGCTCCAATATTTCGAGAGGATATAGGCAATTTATTATCGAACTCTTTGAAGTTATTTTATGTATTCTTTAAAGCAGGTTTACTGGTTTTTGGTGGAGGGTTAGTAATTGTTCCACTCCTACAAACCCAAGTAATTGAGATGGGTTGGTTAGATAGTCGTAGTTTTATTGATGCTATAGCCATCGGTCAACTCTCTCCAGGGCCAGTAGTTCTTTCAAGTGCATTTATAGGCTTTCAAGTTGGAGCAAAAGAAGGAACTATTCTTTTAGGAACATTTTTCTCCCTCATCTCAACATTCGCGATATTTTTACCAAGTTTTATATTTATTCTTTTAGGGGAACCTTTAATAAAAAGAATCAAAAATAAAGTGATGATAGATAACTATATTAATGGAGTGTTATCAGGCATACCGGGTGCAATTCTTGCTGTAGTCATACCTATGACGGGTAAGGTTATCGTTGGCAAAGATATCTTTCAAACTTGTATTTATAGTCTAATCTTTTTTATAAGTTTAATCCTTAGTTTTAAACAATCCATAAAGCCTTATAAATTAGTTGCCATATCTATTGTTCTAGGGATGGCAATCCAAATTTTATTTTTGTAGGCATTTAAAATAGGGTAATTTTTTCGCTTTCATCCTATTTATACATTCATCAATTTTATCTAATTCTGTCTTTGATTGATTGGGCTCGTTTGATTTGAGTTTTGTGTTTGACTTAGTAAAACTCCCTTCCTTCTCTTTAACTGCAGTTGTAGTTGATGGAGTTGATTTGGAATCAGTGGATTTTTTTAAATCTTTTCCACATTCTAAAATAGGCAAACCTTTAGCTTTTTGATCATTAATACATTGATCCAATTTCTCTAACTCTGTTTGATTCATATTTTTAAGTTGATCTTTTTCTGGACAACCCGTTAATAAGAAAAGAAATAACGGAGAAAGTAGAAGCAATCGTTTCATTTTTTCTCTTGTATCTAAAGTAAGATTATCAAATTGTTTTTAAGTTTAATTTAAGAAAAAGATTTTAAAAATTCGTTCAAACAACTGCTAAATAAAATAATCATCTCACCTCTGACTCTCGATCATATTCAAGACCAGCTTCATTCATCCAAGCTGCTTTTGTTTTGCAGTTTTTACTATGTTCAGTTAAATGCAATCCTTCGATTAAGCTAAAGAGTAATAGAAGAGTTACAGGTAGCCACCATATTGGTGAACTAACAGTTTCCTTCCAATTATTTAGTTGCATGTTAATAACTTATGTTAATAAAAACTTAACCTACTTTTTTTAAGTAGTGGTTAAGAGTGAACAGGAAATAAAAAAAGGAGACTTAAAGTCTCCTTTTCTGATTGTATTAAAAGCTAAGTTTTACTTACCAATACGCTTTACTGCAGCGCGTGATTTTTTAAGAATTTCACCTTTAAGAGGTACGAATCCAAGAGAAGGTGCCTTAGCCTGGGCTTTATCACTTAGCAAGTAGTTAAGTGATTTTTGAATAGCTTTAGTATTTCTACCATTGCCTTCTTCATAAGCAAGAATCCATGTCAACGTAGCGATTGGGTATGCACCCTTAGCTGTTGGGTTAGGGTTTTTACCTGCTAAGTTTTCATCTAAAGTTATTCCATTAAGAGCTTTAGCTCCTGACTCAGTAGATGGCTTTAAATACTCTCCAGATAAGTTTTGTAGAGCGGCAGCCTTGATTTCTCCTTTAATGTATGACTGGTTTACATAACCAATTGCACCAGGAGTATTACGAATTACGCCTGCAACACCTGCGTTACCTTTTCCACCAACACCAGCAGGCCAAGCAATAGATTTACCTGTTCCTAAATTCCATGTCTTAGAGAAAGCTTGCATGGAGTTTGAGAAAGCCTTGGTTGTACCGGAGCCATCAGAGCGATGTGCCCATGTCATTTTTCCTGCAGGACAACCAACTTCTTTCCAATTTGAGATTTTACCCATAGCAACGCGAACAGCTTGCTCTTGAGTCAGCTTAAGGTCGCAATCGTAGTTATAACCAAAGGCAATTGTGCCTCCAACCATTGGGATTTGAACTAATCCACGAGTAACTTTTGCAATATCCTTTGCTTTCATTGGATCATCAGAAGCACCGAAGTTAACGGTTTGGTCAATGAAAGCTTTACGGCCAGAACCTGAACCAACAGCTTGATAGTTGACTCGAGGTCCACCTTCTTTGGCTAAATCAGAAAACCAACGTGTGTAGATTTTAGCGGGAAAGGATGCACCTGCTCCACTAAGACGACTAGCTGCATTTGCGGACATGCCTGCGCCCACTGCAAGCAAAGAAGTATAGATGAGGGCCTTCTTGGCGAAGGTCATGAGGCCTAATAAAAAAACTGGCTCTTATTTCATAGCATTTAATTGATCTAAATATTTATCTTTAAAATTCAAATTAGCAATTCATCAATTTTCCTTGATCTGTTCTTAACCTTTTGATTATCCAAGTTTAATTTTTATTTTTTTTAAGCTCAAGAAATTTCAAAATGACGATTTTTACTCTAAAAAAATTAATGTTTACTTCGTTGAACCTTAACCAAACGTTTACGTAACTTTAGTCACTTCTAAAACTACATCCTATACCTTTCATTTGGATGTTATATCCACTACTTTTTTATCTTGTGTGAGGACACGATGAAATTTTTCAAGAGCTTATTAGTAGCTCCTGCTGCATTAGGCCTTATGGCTCCAGTTGCTGTTAATGCTGACACAGCTTTCAGTCCAACATCGAAATTATCAAGCAGCGTTAACTTCACTATTGGTTCTAATACAGACTCAGCAGATGGAGACGAGCTTCACTCAACATATGAGATGAAGTTTAAATCAACTTCTAGCTTTACTGGTGAAGACAAACTTGTTGGAAAGTTTGAAATTGGTAATGGTAAAACATTGGGTGGTGGAATCGATCCTCAAAGTAGTAAGGGCGGCGGTACAACACCAACACTCACTGATCTGTATTATCAATTCCCACTATCTGATGGCTTAACAGTAAGCTTCGGACCAAAGATGGATGGAGATCAAGGTCTTGCTGGTACTACATCTATTTACGGCGAGCCAGTTCTATTAGCAGTTGATAGTTACTACGCTCTTGCCGGAGAAGGCGGAACAGGCGTAACTTTCGGTTATGAAGGTGAAAATGGTTGGAACGCTTCTCTTAACTTAACTGCAGCTGATGGTGATGATCCAACTAAGGGAATCTTCGGCGACGATACTGAAGACTACGTAACTGCTCAAGTTGGTTATGATGGTGATGGCTTTGGTGGAACATTTACATATAGTGATAGCAGTGATACATACACTGCATACGGTATAGGTGGTTATTTCCAGCCAGAGACAATGCCTTTCACTGTTAGTGCTTATTTTGATTCATACGATCCTGAGACAGGGAAAGATGATGAGAACTGGGTTGTTGGTGTAGAAGGTGATGCTGGTCCAGGAACACTTGGTGTAGGCGTAGGAACTCAAAAAGGTGATGGCGAGAAACTTACATATGAAGCTTGGTACGAATACAAGCTTGCTGATGGCGTCAAGATCACACCAATGATCTGGACTTCAGAAGATGCTGGTGTCGGTGGAGAAGATCTATCTGGCGCAGCTGTTAACGTTAAGTACAAGTTCTAAACTTCTTACTTAAACTTTTCAAAAAGGCCCCTACATTAGGGGCCTTTTTTTTTATACATAGTTGTTAAACGCCTCTTAACTTGTTGCTAATCAAATTTTTAATTGAAAAAGTTTTTCTCTTAACTTCAGTCAGCTAATAATTAGATGTCTGATTTTTACTCAATGAAAAAAAGGGTTGTACTAGCATGTGGCTCAGCAGTGCTAGCTCTCTTAGCCTCCTCTAGCACAGCAAGTCTTGCAGGATGGTTTTATAGTTCAAATAAAAATTTCAATAGAGTTTCTTCTTTCGCTATCAATAGGAATCTTCCATCTGGTGTAAAGTCCACAACTAAAACATCTGCAGAAACGATCACAGCAACTAAAGATGGAAACACACTTATCTACACTGATAGTGACCTTGGTGTTGTAGGAATAATAGATATTACCGATCCATCAGATCCTAAACCTGAAGGGATTATCGAGTTAGACGCAGAACCAACATCAGTTATGGAGCGTAAAGGTAAAATCTTTGTAGGTATTAATACATCTGAAAGCTATACAAATCCATCAGGATCAATAACTTCATACGATCTAAAAACAGGTATTAAGTCAAAAGAATGCAACGTTGGTGGTCAACCTGATAGTGTCGCAATTGCCCCAAGCGGAAAATTTATCGCAGTTGCGATTGAGAATGAAAGAGATGAAGAATTTAATGATGGTGTAATTCCACAAATGCCCGCTGGTAATGTAGCTTTTCTAAAGCTAAAAGGTGGAGATCTTGATTGTGATTCAATGTTCTTCGCAGATGTCTCTGGTCTTTCTGAAATAGCACCAAGTGATCCTGAACCAGAATTTCTAACGATTAATAAAAAAGATGAAACAGTTGTTTCACTGCAAGAAAATAATCACTTGGTGGTACTAAATAAAAATGGTGAAGTTATCTCGCATTTTTCAGCAGGTCTAGTAAGTCAAATGGCAGGAATGGATACTAAAAAAGACGGCGCACATACATTCAAGAAAAAGCTAAAAAACGTTAGACGTGAACCAGACGGACTAACTTGGATTGATAACGATCATTTCGCGACAGCTAACGAGGGAGATTACAAGTTAAAGAAAGAAGGTCAGGCAAAAAGAGGAGGTTCTAGATCTTGGACGATTTGGAATAAAGATGGTTCTGTTGTTTACGAAGATGGAAACAGACTAGAAAGAGCTATTGCACAAATTGGTCACTTCCAAGACGATCGTGCTGGAAAGAAAGGAGTAGAACCTGAATCAGTGACTTATGCGAAAATCAAAGGTACTCCTTATATGTTTGTAGGAGCTGAAAGAGCTGGAGTTGTAGCTGTATATGATGTATCAGATTTAAGTCAGCCAACACTCCTTCAACTATTACCATCTGGTATTGCACCAGAAGGATTTGTCGCAATTCCTAAACGTGGTTTAATCGCATCTTCTAACGAAAAAGATTACAACAAGAAAGAACCTGGCTTGGCTTCACATGTAATGACTTACGAGCTCCAAAAGGCTGATGCAATTTATCCACACATCACTAATGAAGGTGGATATGACTTTGTTAGTTGGGGATCGATTAGTGGAATGGTTGATGGAGGCGATGGAAAGATTTATGCCGTTAACGACAGCACATTTTCGTCACAGCCAAGAATCTATGTGATCGATACGAATTACAGCCCTGCCATACTTGATACTGCAATAGACATCAAGTTAAAAGGAAAGTCTGCTCCATTTATGGATATGGAGGGAATTACACTTGATGGTAAAGGTGGTTTTTATGTTTCCACAGAAGGATTCAAAGAGAAAGGTGGTCCAGGGATAGAACAAGCTCCAGCTGCTGTTTATCACATCAGCTCAGATGGTGAAATTCTTGAAAAAATAGATGTACCCTATTCCCTTATTCAATATCAAACGAAAGCTGGCTTTGAAGGGATAGCAAAAGTTGGAGATACTCTTTACATGGCTCAACAAAAGCCATGGGCAGATGATCCATTTAATACAACAAAAATTGTTACTTACAACTTAGAAAACAAAGAATGGGGGGCCGTTAACTATGTATTCGAAAAGCAAGGTAGAAAAGGTGGCGTAGGAATTTCCGAATTGACTCATCATGACGGATATCTTTATGCAATTGAAAGAGATAGCAATTACGGAGCAAAGGCTAAATTAAAGTCTATTTTCCGTATCAAAGTTTCTGATATCAATCCTGATCCAATTTCGAATGATACTTCTACACCAATTCTATATCCATTGGTTAAGAAGGAGTTCGTTAAGGATTTGAGATCAGATCTAACTTCAACAGGTGGATTTATTCTTGAAAAAGTTGAAGGCTTAGCTATCAAAAAAGATGGTACCGCTTACATATCAACTGACAATGATGGAACTTCAAAAAAATCAACTGGAGAAACCTTATTCCTAAATATAGGAAAGCTTTAAATCAAACTACTAACATTTAGGGTACAGCATATAGATGTTGTACCCTTTTTTTTTATCCATTAAATTTGATGTATTTAAATTCATGAAGAGAAAATATCTTTTAGCTATTTTTAGTTATCTATTTTTTTGCTTGCTAGAAACATCAAAAGCAGAGGATAAATACTTTTGGCAAGCAGCAAGATACTACATACATAATGTAGAAGAAATGAATAAGGCATGTGATGATATGAGGTCTGAAAATGAATACGGTGTTTCAGCCTTTGTTGATTTTTATATGCCATCACTCCCAGATAGATTCTGGTCTGCAATTGGTAAAAGACAAACTTATTGGTACGAAGAAAATGATGGTAGTTATCTATTAACTGGTGATGCTGTTCGAGACTTGAAAAGACTTATAGCAAGAAAAAACTGTCCAGATATTTACTAAACAATCTGTTTTTGTAGAGGTAATTTGATTTTCATCAAAGTACCACCATTAGTATCATTAGAAGCTTCAATAGCCCCTTTGTGATTAACAACTATTTGTTGAGCTATTGAGAGACCTAAACCACTACCTATACGTTTGTTTTTATACCTAGATGGATCACCTCTATAAAAACGTTGAAACATATTTTTCAGATCATCTTTACTTAACCCTGGCCCTTCATCTTTGATACTTAAAATTAGATGTTTATCATCTTCATAAATTTGAGTATTGATGTTAGCTGAATCAGGGGAATATCTAATTGCATTATCAAGCAAATTAAAAACAACCCTATATAATTTCTCAGAATTACCCTCTATTAAAGAATTAGTTTTCGATGTATTAACTAAATTTAATTTTTTCTTATCTGCCAGCGGCTTAAGGGTATTCCATGAACTGAGTATAATTTCTTCCATATTAATTGTTTTTGTCAATTCATCCTGAACTGAGGATGAATTGACCAATCTGGACAACTCCAGTAAATCATTCACCATCAACTTTAGTCTTAAAATTTCTTTTCTTAATCTCTTTATTAATGGTCTATCTTTTTTCTTGACCAAATCCTCCAATCTATCTCCAAGCAACATGAGTGCAGTTAATGGAGTTTTTAATTCGTGAGCAGCGTCACCTAACATCCTCTCTTGTAATTGACGCTGATATTCTAAAGATCTTTTGTTAGTTAAAAGTATTAGCGTAGAGGATTTCGAGCCAGGCATTAAAGAAATCTCAAGCTCTTTTTCATTGAAGAAATAAGGAATACTTTTAAATGTCTTTGCCCTATTAAGCTTTTGAATTTCTCTCTTTATCTCATCTGGGATTTCAAGTTTAAAGAGGGATTTCCCTAATATTTTTGAATCCTTTTTGATAGTCAATAATTTCTTTGCCTGCTTATTGATATACATAATTTTATTCTTAGACGTAATAATTATCCAACCCTGATTAATATCATCTACCCAATATAAGATTTGAGATATATCAACCTCTAGTTGACGATTATGCCATTTTGTAACATTCTTAGTAGTTGTTCTAACTCTTCTAATACTTAGAATCTTTTTTATGGATCTAAATAGCTTTTTAATTGATTTTTTTAGCATAATTCGCTTTTAACCAAATTTGTAGCCAAAACCTCTAACGGTTTTTATATAATCTGGAGCTGATGCATCTTCTTCTATCTTTTCTCTAATCCATCTAATATGTACATCTACAGTTTTAGAATCACCCACATAATCAATCCCCCAAATTTGTTCTAAAAGTTGATCACGACTCCATACCCGCTTAGGATTCTGCAGGAATAATTCCATGATTTTGTATTCCTTAGGGGCAAGATTTATTTCCTTATTGTTTTTAGTGACCCTGTATTCCTGTCTATATAAGGATATATTTTTGTAGCTAAGGACTTGTGAAGAATCTTCAGGTTGCTGATGATTAGTTTCAGACCTCCTTAAAATTGCTCGACACCTTGCTATTAATTCATTTAAGCCAAATGGCTTTATCAAATAATCGTCGGCTCCAACTTCTAATCCCAATACACGGTCAGATTCACTGTCTTTTGCACTGACAACAAGAATAGGTGTTTTTATATTGTTTTTTCGGACTCTTCTACAAAGCTCTATCCCATTTAGGTTGGGTAACATCAAGTCTAAAACAATTAAATCAATCTTTTTACATGTGTCGAACTGAGAAAAAATTCTTGTCTGAGCTTCATCACCAGTCTTAGACACTTCGACTTCATAGCCCTCTGCAACAAGGGCTTCACGGACTGTTTCACGAATACTTTTATCGTCTTCAACAATAAGAAGCCTTTTTTTAGCCTTGGATAGCTTGTCAGAGACAGGACTGATCACAGGTATCAAACTAATATCCTTGATTATATCAAGTATAGTTGATTTATAAGGAAATTGAATGAAGCGAGCTGATCTTGAAAAAAATACTTATATAGTTGATCGCTGTGTTAGTACGTATTTGCTTCTTTCAAGTATTAACCATTTTGATTCTTTCAAATCACTCATTATTCTTGTAACTGTAACTCTAGTTGTTGATAATAAATTAGCTATTTCTTGATGTGTAAGGCGAATATCTATGACAATTCCATCTTTACATTCTCGTCCATATCTCTCAGCTAAAAATATAAACAAGGACTTAATTCGGTCTTCCATTCGTCTGATTGACTTGATGGATAAAAGCATTTCTGTTTGCTGATAAGTTTTCCTGAGTGCATTAAAGATGGATATAGATAATGTTGGGTTTTGTTCAATTTCAATCAAAGAAATTGGTAAAAGATCACAGTTGCCCATTGCATAAGCTTCGTATGGATTGGATGTGGATAATGTTTCGCCAAAAACATTATCACTACTTACTAAACCTAGTATTGATATTTCTCCATCTAGAGTTAAAGTTTGTATTTTTATGACACCTCTTACAACTAACCAAATATAACTTTTGCTTAATGATACTTTTTCTCCTGAAGGAATATTAACTATATGACTCGCATGATACATATTTTCTAAAACTTTTATAAATAATTGACTTTCTTTGGATAAGGATTCCTGATAAGATGAAGTCATCAACTTATAAAAATTTTTCCAAACCTAGCATCCGTTTGAATGTGACAATTAAAGGATTTATTTAATTTACTTTAAATTTTATTTAAGAATAGTTTAAGAAGAATCAATAATGTGAATAATAAGTATTCACATGAATTAATAAAAGATAATAACCGTTTCTTAAACTCTTCATAAACATACAACAGATGAGATCGGCTAATATTTTTATGTGATTAATTTTTGTTATGTTAATTACTGAAGAATTATCAATAAAGTCAATATATTTAATCAGCTTAGGCTTAGCACTTTTACTTTTATTAAATATTTCTTTAAGTCTCATTAATGCTACCTCTGACATGAAAGAAAGTAACACTACAGATCATATGTTTCTGGATTGAAAATTTTATTAATTTACGAATAATATATGAAAATTCTATTTGTTACTATACCTCTTTTAGTTTTGATTAGTGGCGTAAGTAAGAGTTCGATAGAAGTAATAGAATCTAAATCAAAGACCGTATATGCTGAAAAATTAGCAAGAGAATTGTGTCTTGATTGGCATTCAATTTCAATGGAAGAACTGCCATTAAAAGTCCCAAAGAAAATGATAGAAATTGCTGCTAGTGTGGCTTGTTTTCACCAGAGTGTGAATTGATATAATTAATATTTTTTAATTAAAATAAAATGACTAGAAAAAGCTCATGAATCAAGTAAAAGCTGTATTCCCATTTTTAGCGGCACTTGTTGTTTAGCGTCAACCTCTCAAACTTGTAGACAATTGACTTACACGTCCATATAGTTCATCTTTCTAATTGGGTTACTTGGCCTCCATTGCAAGATTCCTTTGAGATATTGATCTAATGGTTTGTGATTTCTTGGGTGCAAATCAAGATATTTTCTCCCTTCAATACTGACTTCATAAGGCTTTAACCAACCATCTTTGCGCACTTTATAGAGGGTTGACCTAGAAGAATAACCAAGGATTCGTGCGGTTTCGCTATAGGTGCAATACGGCATGGTTTGTAACTTGTAGACAAATAGAGAGAAGTTGTTACAACTTCTTCAAAAGCTTGTGCTAACTACTCTTATAACTTAAAAAAGCTGTTTAAAACCATTAACTGTCCATACTTTTTATTTGATAAGCCTAGGAGAATTTTGCGATCCGAAATTACCCATGAATCTCAACCCAAGAAGGACCCAATGAAACTCAGCAACTCAGTAACTCAGCAACTCAGCAACTCAGTAAATTCCTATAACTTACTTATGTAGTCAATATTATATTAATTAACCTTTTATAAATTATTAGTGAGTTAGTGAGTTAAAAATTCATAAGAGACTGCACTGACTGGCTTTTAGGGGAACTCACTGGATTTGGTTTGCTGAGTTGGTCTGAGTTGTTTTCTGGTTTAGTCCATAATCTAGAGCGATCACCTTTCTTGTTTGACTGTCCAGCAGATTGACATCCAACCCTTTTAAGAGCTTTACCCATGGCGGTCATATCTCTTTGACTTATCTTTTCTGGTTCTTTATTAAACTTGTCACTTACAAGAACTTCTCTAGCTGTGAACTTGATTTTGGTTGTACTTTCAAGGAATTTAAGAGCGTAATGCTCGAAGGGATCCTCCTGCTCATATTGACTGTTCCTAAGGTTTGAAAGCTCTTCAGCAGACTCACTAAGCATGGGCAAAACACCCTTTCGATAGGCAAGCATGATCCCTTTCCAAATTGAATCAAGATCTTTTTCTACTTTATTTACATCAATCTTTTCTTTAATCTCAATTACCCAAAAACGCCTGTTACCAGTGTGATCTCTTAAAAATTTATCATCATTTACAGTTGCACAAAAGACAGAACTTCTAGGGTAAAAATCTACACTTCTATCAAAAGGCGCGCGAAAAATATCCTCTCGAATAGTAATTAGATTTTTTAATTCGCCAACTGCTTTTTTTCCTGTAATTGCCTCCAGCTCTTCAAAGGCTTTAAACCAACATGTTCCAATTAACATCTTTTCATCCTTGCTCTCTGCATATGAATCGGTGTAGTGACCCTTACAAAGCGTTCTTAAACAAGAACTTTTTAGTTTTCCTTGGCCGCCATTAAAAACAACGCAATAATCCATCTGACAGCCATTTTCAAATATTCTTTGAGCCGCTCCGACTAGCCATTTAAACAACATTTCATCTGAAAGAGAATCATTTGTTTTTAAATAAGTTGTAGAAAGCTTTGAAGTATCAGCGGGAATAATAGTTTGATCATTTTCTAAAAATTCCAGATATTCCTTAATTGGGTTGTAGCTGTTTTCTCGTGCAACTTTTCTAAAAACATTTAAAGCATTATCTTGACTAATTTTCCAACCCATTTCACCAAGAACAATATAAAGGTCTTGTGCTGAAGAGGGTTGAATTTCTTTACGGTCGCTCTCAATTTTTTTTGTAAGTTCGTTGTAGCAAAGTTTTGGAAACCATTCCCGACATTTGACACTCCAATTACCAATAGATAATTCAGAGGGCTTTTTATCAACAACTGAATTTGCAGCGGGTAGCCAACCATGTTCAAGTTTTGATTTATCTAATGCTGAATAAATATCAATCATTTCTACCTCCATAAATAATGTCCCAAGGAAGAGGCGTTTTTATTTCAAGTTTGAATTTGGAGCATTTGCCCAAGCCGTGATGGTTTCGGCCAAAGCCACAAAAGGCCCAACTCTGTCCTTCTCTTTCGATAGTTTCACCAACTCTTAATGTGGGCGGATGATTGTTTTTTCCGTGATGGCATAAAACAAAATTGTTGTCCCTGTTGATGCTGCAATCGTTGTCACGGTCACGCCCGCAAATTATGCAAGGCCTCGCTGGTCGCCATGTACCTCTAGGAGTAGGAGTTCTACCAAATGCCTTTTGTTCTTCCCTGTCTTTAAAGTCAGCAACATGATTAACAACAAACGACCAAGCATGGTCTGGGCAAAAACTTAAATCCTCTGGCCCTTGACCAAACCAGCGATATAAATCACCGCTTGGATGATCTCCCATTACTACCTTCCAAGCCGTAGGACTTGCAAGAAGATCGATTTCATTTTCATTGTCATTTATATGAATTTGCCCGAACTTTTGTTGTTTAGGTGTACGCCTATAAATGATTGCAAAGCGTTCAGTATTGTCCCTTCTACCTACATACCAGCTTCTATGTTTAGTCCAATCAAATCCTTTTTTAAGAGCTAATTCACTACCTTTCTGTCCATCAATATCTATACAAATAAAATCCAGATCTGTTCTTAGGCCAATCATATTAAGTTGAGGATTTTTTAAGCAATCATCAACAGTAAAATTTTGGTCTTTTATTTTGCTGAATTTCTCAATTAAAAGTACTTTCTTTTTACCAATAATTTTTGCTGGTAATAGTTTCCCATTAAAAATCGATAGCCGATAGGCTTCATTTCGCCAAGTTGTCGGGGCCATTGCTTAAAGCCCCTCGCCTAGTAAACGTGCATCTTTATCAACCAGTTGAGGTGACCATAAATCCCATAAAGCATTTTTAACATCATCGATCTGTAGATCAACTACAATTGGTTGTGGTGATGCGGTTCCTTCCCCTTTCCTGTCAGGAGGGGTAGGGCCATTTTTTTTATCAGTCATTGTTTTGTTTGATATTTGGGTTAAATGATTCGTAAGTGGTATGAACTATTTCGCTGCATGAAAGCTGGTTTAAACCAGTGATTATTTGCATGGCAAAAATCGCTTTATCAATAGATGTCGTCATTAATGCTTGTTGAACTTCTCCTGATAACAGTTCTGGGTTGTCTGGCATGTATTGAAAAATAAGATCAAGAAGTATATGTGCAGCTACTTGGTACTCTGCAAAATCTTTTTTATTTTCCATTCCATAGATCCTCAAAAATGCGACTTAGGTCAACTTGAATATTTAAGTTTTTTGGAACCCACTTACCACTTGGATGTTTTATGTAACCACTAGATTTCATAAAAGCTTCGTGCTGTTGCTTAGTGTCGAAAGCCCTTTGTTCAGATTCATTCATCGCTTAAGCCTCCGCAGTTTCTAGGGTTTGCACATTGCGACTAGATGCTTCTTGTATTGCTTTTTGGCAAAGATCGACTTGATATAAAAGTGATGAATTTGCAGTAGGAAACTTTCTAATAAAGTGAGTCCCAGCAACAAGAATCCCTGCTTTACGCAAGCGAAAAAGTTGGCGTTCAGATACGTTTAGATAAAACGCTGCATCTCTGGAAACCTTCCAGTTTGATTCAGTTGACATTGGTAAAAATTATTTATCCCTTAATCGCTTTGGCTGCATTAAAAGCACCTTCACCAAAGATGTTTTTTAAGTCATCTTCTTCATTGACTAGATCAAAATTAAAAGCATTTATATCTCTACCTATTTGGAGAGAGTCATGCCTGTTGTTTTTGTCGTCAAAGATTTTGCGACCTTTTAAAAAAGGAGGTGGAGTTCTTCTTTTGTTAGCCATAGCTATTTAAGGGGTTAACAAAAGACACCAAACACAAAATCAAGACGTTAGTTCCAACTAGGTGTCATTAAGTTGGATCGCATGACATCGATGGAATACATACTTGCACACATTACATGCACTGTCTACCCTAAAAACCGAATAATAAATATTACATAGTACCGATTTGGTACTAATCAATATTGATTTAATATCGTAGTGATAGCAAAAGCTAGCAAAATGCTAGGGCTTAACATTCCTAGGAAAAGTCTAGGATTTTATTTACGCAGCTTTCTCCCTAAAAATATCTTTAACTGCCTTCTTTTCAGCCCACGGATAGAAACTGCAATGGGTCTTTAAGTCATGTCGCATAGCTAATGCAACGGATGCTGGATCAATGCCTCTTTGATGGCATCGCAAGCTGTAGGAATGTCGAAAGGAGTATAAAGTCAGATTCTTTTTTTCTTCTTTAAAGACTCGCTCTTTTAGTTCAAACCATTTTTTAGCTTGTTTAGAAAGTGCACCTTTAGTTCCATCTTTTTTTGTTGCACCTCTTCTTTCTAAAAAGTTTTTTAGTCCATCAGCTACGCCATATTTATAAGTCGAAAGGTCTGGAAGTATTTCCCCTTTTTCAAAAGTTTCCATCAGATTCCATTCTTGTGAAATGCCTTTTTTGTTTTTTAGTTTGATTGGGAATAACTCACCAGCTCTGGTGCTGCCGTTGCCAGCTTTTTTCTCATAAGTACAAAACCACTCTTTTTCGCCTTCATGCTTTCGAACTTCTAGGTGCAAAAGTTCAACGGGCCTCAAACCTAAAACACTCATCAATTTCAAAGCAAAAGCCCATCTTTTATCAATACTTTCAACGTGATCAATAAGTTCAAGCAAAATATAATCTTCAACTGCATCAGCTTTTTGACTTTTCTTTTTCTGAGATTTTGGAATTACTCCTATGTGATCTTTCAAAGTTAAAAAAGTTGTATCCCACTGAACAGGAAATTTTTTTCTTTTAACGCAATAACTTAAAAAGGCTGCAAGGTTTCTAACTGCTTGTTGTCGTGATCTACTGCCAGCAGTCCAACCTCTAACAGATTCGTCAATTAAATCTTCTGGAGTGGTTACATAGCCTTTTTCTAATAGTTGGAGTGCATTGTTTAAAACTGGAAAAACAGTTCTTGTTCTCATGTTCCCTTTTATATTTGCCGCTCTTTTTTCAATCTCCTCTTTACTCAAAAAATATTCTTTATTCCAAGTTGTCTCTGCAATTGATCTTCCAGTTGTTGTCTTGAAAATTTTAAAGTCATTTATTGCCCCAGCCCAATCAAGTTGACCAATCGTTTTTGGAGCTGCACCAGATGCAATTTGAGCCGCCTGCTTAAGGGAATATCCATCCTTTGCAACTAGGGAATATATATTTCTAATTCGGATATAAGCATCATCTGCTTGTAGCTCATTCCAACTGAAAGGGAGAACAACAGATTGCTTTGGCTGTTCTGGAATTCTTATTACTAAGCGAACATTCCCACGAGCGTCTTCAACAGTCCAACCTTTAGACAATTTACCAACGCTTTTTCTAAGGCTTACGGCCCATATGGCTGAATTGGTTACTTTTGGCATTTGTGGGCAAACTGTGGGCAAATCGTGCCGTATTGGTCTGGACAAGTCAAGACTAACTCAGCTATAATACAGAGTATGACTGAAAAGCATTACAATTATTATACAGGAACAGGTGCT
>QCFJ01000028.1 GCA_003280265.1 Prochlorococcus sp. AG-363-G03
AAGGCAAGAGAACCAAACCAGCCAATCCTACTAAGATCCAAAGCCAACTACGAATAAGATAATTAATAATTAAAAATACTACTCCAGCCAAAGTTGCTTGCTTTTCATCTTTGGTAGCCAATAGACGTTGAATAAACTCGCCACCACCATCACTACGTCTAAAACTCCACCACTGCAAAGAAATAAAAGCGAAAAAAGTAGCAACACTTATTCCTGAGCTATCTAGCCAATTGAAACCATCTTTATTAAATGTCCACGGGAATACAGAAAGCAGCTCAGGTCGATTTAATGCTTTTAACTTTATCAACAAATCCGTCATGCCACCTGAAGCATCAAGTGCTACATAGCAAACAGCAAAAGCGCCAAGAAGAGCTAATACTAGTTGCACAAAATCATTAACTACTACTGCCAAAAGTCCACCTAAAACTGTATAAACAAGTAAAAATAAAGCAACACAACTCATTAAAATCATCGTGTCAGTAAATCCCCCAAATACAATATGTCCATCTACTACTCCTAATGCTTCAGCAACTTTGCGCATTGCCAAGAAAGCATAACCAATTCCAATACAATTGATTGGAACAGATAGTAAAAAAGCTTTTATCCCTCTTAAGCAAGCTGCTGCCTTCCCCCCATAACGTAGTTCAGTGAAGGCTGCATCAGTCAACACCCCGCTACGCCTCCAAAGAGGAGCGAATATCACTGTCATAGCAACATGTGCCAGCCCGAAGCTCCACCATTCCCAATTTCCTGCCAAGCCTCTCGTCCCAACCAGTCCAGCAACATAGAGAGGTGTATCAATTGAGAATGTTGTAGCAGCCATAGACATACCTGCAAGCAAGCCACTTAGGCGACGACCAGCAACAAAGTAATCTGCTTCGTTACGATTTTTTAATGAAATATAAATTCCTAATATCAAGGAAAAAATTAAATATAAAAATAAAATAAACCAATCAATAAATGTCATAAGAACTTAGAACTAATCTATTTTTATTTACTTAATTGATTTTTATTTGATTGATTGATTGCCGTCTTAATTGTCCACATGCCGCATCTTTATCCCTACCTCGACTTGCACGAACACTTACAGCAATTCCCTTATTTTCTAATAGTTCTCTAAACCTATTCACTCTGGTTTGACTTGGACGTTTAAAGTTCTCTTCAGCGATGGGATTATAAGCTATCAAATTAACATGACTCTGAAAACCTCTCATCAGATTAGCTAACTGCTCTGCATGAATATCTTTGTCATTCAATCCCCCAAGAAGAATATACTCAAAGCTTACCCGTCTTCCAGTAAGTTCTAAATATGTTTTACAGTCTTTGAGTAATGACTTGATTGGATAGGACTTCGCCGAAGGAATTATTAATTCACGCAACATCTGATTAGGAGCATGAAGACTAACTGCGAGGGTAAATTTAACTCTTCCCAAACGCTCTTGAGCTGTTTTTGCTAGATATGGGAGTGTGTCCGGTATACCAACAGTACTAACAGTTATTTTCCTTTGACCAATTCCAATATCATTCGTAAGACATTCAATAGAGTCTAAAACATTGCGTATGTTAAGAAGTGGCTCGCCCATCCCCATAAAGACGACATGAGTGGGCCTCCTATTCATTTTTTCTCTAATACTAATTACCTGATCAACTATCTCATTTACATCAAGAGATCTATTAAGTCCCCCCTTCCCAGTCGCACAAAACTTACATCCCATTGGACAACCTATTTGACTTGAGACACAAACAGTAAGTCTTTTATCTGTTGGTATTCCTACGGTTTCTATAATCTCACCATCATAAGTCCCCATTAATAATTTCAACGTCTCATCTTCTGCTAAAACTCTGTCAATTTCATCAAGTCTTCCAACCTTTATTCCTTTATTTTTCAGTGAATCTCTCCATTTCTTTGGAAGAACAGTTATTGAATCTAGTTTTTTTGCTCCTCTTTGATAAATCCACTCATGAATTTGCCTCCCACGAAAAGCTTTCTCACCTTCCTGACGCGCAAATTCTTCAAGATCTTCAGAACTTAAGCCAAGCAAGGATGAATTACTTGATAGTTGAAGAAATTTTGTCACCAATTCATTAGTCCATGTCCTAACTTAAATTCCAAAAGCACTAGAGCAATAAAACCAATCATTGCCCATCTACCATTAATACGTTCAGTATGTGTGTGAAAACCATAGCGGGGCAATTTACGCTTTGGAACTACTGGAGGATCAATCATCGATAGTCTTTATAAGTGGAAAACTAAATATTAGAAAATTTAAAAGAATTATGTAGAAAAATTGATTTATTCATCTGAGAGTAAACCTTCTTCTTGCAAGCCCTCCAAAGCAGCAGGATCTGGCATTTGGTCTTCAGGTAAATCGTCGTCACCTGTTGGGCGTGCAAAAGCTGCAAAGTTACTAGTTGTAGGATCAATTCCATGCCTACTTCTCGTTGCCTCTAAGTCCTCATCACTAGGATCGTCCAAAACAGAAGTATTCTTTGCTACTGGTGAAGAAGGCATATCAACAGTATAGTCAGGTCTAAGGTTTTGTATTCTTCGATAACCTGCCGAATCTTCTGCAAGAATATCTGGGTGAGGACCTGCTTCAGCATTTAACTCCTCAACAAAGCCACTAAAACCTGTACCTGCAGGTATCAGTCGGCCAATAATTACATTTTCTTTAAGTCCGCGAAGCCAGTCAGACTTACCTTCAATAGCCGCTTCTGTAAGGACTCTAGTTGTTTCTTGGAATGAAGCAGCTGATATAAAGCTATCAGTATTTAATGATGCCTTTGTAATTCCAAGTAAAACTGGAGTGAACTCCGAGGGGGCCCCTCCAGTAATAGAGATAGCCTGATTAGTATCTTCAACCTGCCTTAGTTCGATCAATTCTCCTGGTAAGAATGTTGTATCTCCTGCATCTTCTATTCTTACCTTACTAGTCATCTGACGAACTATTACCTCAATATGTTTATCGTCTATGGCTACTCCCTGTGACTTATAAACATTCTGTACTTCACTTACCATTCTGTGCTGAAGCTTAGCTATTGCCTCCTGAGCAGCATCCATTAAAGGCTTTTTGTCTCGCAAGTCTGTAAAGAAACACTCTAAAAGCTCATGAGGATTCACTGGACCATCAGTCAAAAATTCACCAGCGACAACTTGTTGACTATTCCTAACCATTACATTACGGCCTAAAAGAATCGGATATTCAGTAATTACATCATTGTCCTCAATAATAGAAACAACTATAGAATCATCATCATCTCCTTTCTTGATATCTACTGTTCCAGACTTTTTACACAAAATAGCTGAATCCCTAGGTCTACGAGCTTCAAGCAATTCTTCTATCCTTGGTAAACCTTGAACAATATCTCCTGTTTTTTGTCTTTCAAAAACCAATAAAGCCAAGCAATCGCCTCTTTGCACCAAATCTCCATCGCGAACATGAAGGACTGAATCTGGTGAGACCATATAAGGTCTACCAAGACGCAATTTAACTTTCTTTCCATCAATCTCCTCTATTTCCCCACAAGCACCTATTGTTTGATCTTTCGAAACAAAGTCTCCATCTACAACTCTTTGTCCAACTTTCAAAAGAGTAGTTCCTTTAGATTCAATTCTTACTGTATCTTCATCCCTTTCAACAATAAGTCGGCGAACCGGGTCACCGTCAATAGCATCAGGGAGTTGAACAATTCCTTCTTGCTTACATAAAATCTGGGTTGTCGCCACTACGTCTCCGGCTGAAACTATTTGAGCATTTTCTATTTGCAATTCAGTGTGTGTTGAACCATGACTAGAATCAGATGTAGTATCTCTTCTAACTAAAATACTTTCAAGGATAACTAACTTCAATCTATCAATACTGCTTGAATTCAAGTCTTTTATGACTTCTACGTCTACTGTCATCTGTGGGGTCGTATCAAACGTCTCAAGCATCAATTGAGTTTTAAGCAACTCAATACCCTCTACAGATTTAATAAGCTCACCATCCTTAAAAGCAAGTCGCTGAGAGGCTTTTATTCCTAGTGATGGGCCCTTGGGTTGTTTAACATGCTCTAATTCGGGTAGCTGTGCTTGATCAGGAATAGTAAATTCCTCAACCGGTCTTAAAAGAAGACCTTTACCTTCTGGGGTTTCGACTGATTGAACCATTACCATCTCATCAGTCTTAATACCTTTTGCAATAGTTTCTCCAGGATTAACTATTTGCCCATCACCTTCAAACCTATCAAGTACTTTACTTTCTTTGCATAATTTAAAAGTGCCACTCCTAACTATAATTTCACGAAGAATGTCATTTTTCTGAGTAACCGTAACTATTCCAGCAGTTTGACTAAAAATATCTTTAACAACCTCTGTGCCTGCCTCTATCCATTGACGATCTTTAATCATCAACAATGAAATATCCTTATTAATTTCATGAGTTTCCTGAGGAATCCACAAAAGGGTGCCACCTTTACTAACTTCATAACCATTCTTTGCTGAGCGAGCTTTCTTAATTGTTAAACCAGGGGCATATTTAACAAGTCCACCTGTTTCGGTTTTAAACCTATCGTCTGCTAACTCAGCTATTACCTCATTATTTCCTATTTTGCTTCCAGGAATTGTATTTAATCTATAACGAGTATCATCTTTTGCTTCAAGATGCCATATTTCCCCTGAATGAGTCGCCTCTTCAATTAATTTAAAATCTTTTAATATCATCGACGTTGTTACTATTTGAACTTCTCTAGAATCACCAATAGAGTCTCTTAGTCTTACTTCACCTCCAAACTCACTAGCCTGGCTCGCTTCGGCTAAAACTTGCCCCTCATTTACTGAAACATTGCCAGAGACAACTGGCATTGCATTAGGGGGTAAGTTATATACGTCTCCTGCTAGCACCCAAAGCCGACCAAGTCGTTGAGCTTTAAGAGTAATATTACCTTGTCTATCTGTAACTTCTCTAGGTTGAATAATTGATTCATACCTAACTTGTCCCGCCAAATCACAAATAACATCTTTAGTAGCCTTTTCAACACTTTTTTGTACAGTTCCACTAGCGATCTGAGCAACAGTCACATCGACATCAATTTCTTGAGCATTGTCTACAAAAAGTAAAGAGCCTATGGGTATGTCAATTTTTTGAGGCTTACCACCACTAGACGGAATAATACTAAGGTTAAAATCAACTTCTGCTTGCTGAGCTTCCACACCATGTGGTGTTCTGTAGCCTCTCACTCGCGCCTTTGAACCAAATTCAACTTTTCCTGAAATAGTTGAACGTACAACACCAGTTTCTGCAGTTGAGACCCCGCCAGTATGAAAAGTTCTCATTGTCAACTGAGTGCCTGGCTCTCCAATAGATTGAGCAGCAACGATACCTACTGCTTCGCCTAAGTCAACTAATTGATTATGCGCTAGCGCCCAACCATAACATTTACGACAAACTGATCTAGTCGCCTCACATGTAAGAGGAGATCGAACCCTTACCCCTTGAATATGTGATTGTTCAAATTTCTTAGATAGCTGAGGGTCAATAGGAGTATCTCTTTCAGCTAAAATTTCCTGGTCTGAGTTCACAACCTGTTCAGCTGTCAAGCGTCCAACAAGCCTATTGCCAAACTTTTCATCCTCTGTACTTATTGTAATAGACCTTGTCGTACCACAATCCTCTTCCCTAACAATTACATCTTGAGCGACATCAACCAAGCGTCTAGTTAGATATCCAGAATCAGCAGTTCTTAGGGCTGTATCAACAAGACCCTTACGAGCTCCATAAGAAGAGATGACATATTCAGTTACTGTCAGACCTTCTCTAAAATTAGTTCGAATTGGTAAGTCAATAATCTCACCTTGAGGATTAGCCATTAATCCTCTCATGCCAACAAGTTGACGAACCTGAGACATGTTTCCACGAGCTCCAGAATTAGCCATCATCCAGACTGAATTCAATGGATCGTTTTGATTGAAATTCTTTTTAACTGCATCCACTAATCTTTCATTTGTTTCAGTCCAAGTGTCGATAACTTTTGTGTGCCTCTCGACTTCAGTAATTTCCCCTAATCGATAACATTCCTCAGTAGCAGTTATTAGTTCTTCGGCCTGGCCAAGAAGATCTTGTTTAGCCTCTGGGACCTTTAAATCGTCAACAGAAATTGATACTGCTGCCTGGGTTGCATATTTGAAACCTAGATCTTTTAAGTTGTCTGCCATGGCAGCAGTTGCAGCGGTTCCATGATGTTTAAATGCCCATGCAACTAAATTTTTCAAACCTTTTTTGTCAACTACTTTATTTCTAAAAGGTGGAGGAGTTTTAGAAAGTTTAGGTATAGCGTTCATCGCTGCTGCTTTTTTTGCTTTAGAACCTCTTTTTGCTTTTGATTTAGAAGAGGATTTACGAGTTTTAGGAGAAGAGGAAGTCATGAAAAAACTATTTTAAAAAGGGGAATGTGTTCTAAGAGTTATGAGGTGGCTGCTACAGCATCAATAATTGTATGATTCATGACTACTCGACCGACAGTAGTCAAAATGTAACGGCTAATTAAACTTCCATCTTCATCTAATCGGTCTCGTCGATATGTCCATTCCTCAATACGAGTACCATCTTTCAAAGTCTCCAAATTACGCGGTTTCTGAAGCTCATCATCATCCTCAATTTCACCAGAAAATCGTACCCAAACCCAATCATGTAAATCTATTCTTTTATCTTCAAGAGCTTGTAAAACATCTTCAAGTGATGCGTATGTATGTGCATGATCCCCGAATTTAGGCTGATTTGCGTCCGGCTGAATTGCTGTTAGGTAATAGGACCCTAAAACCATATCTTGAGATGGAGTAACAATTGGATCCCCAGTTGCGGGTGAAAGGATGTTGTTACTTGCAAGCATTAGCATTCTTGCTTCCGTTTGCGCCTCAATAGCCAAGGGCACATGAACAGCCATTTGGTCTCCATCAAAGTCAGCGTTAAAAGCTGGGCATACCAATGGATGAAGCTGTATGGCTCGTCCAGCAACTAATTTAGGCTCAAAAGCTTGAATACCTAATCGGTGTAAAGTTGGCGCACGGTTGAGAAGTATAGGATGACCATCTATAACTTCTTGTAATACCTGCATTACTTCATCGTCAGCTTTCTGTATCAGTTTCTTTGCAGCTTTGATGTTATTTACAATATTCTGCCGAATCAATCTATGAATTACAAAAGGTTGAAAAAGCTCTATTGCCATTTCCTTTGGCAATCCACATTGATGCATTTTCAACTTAGGTCCAACTACTATTACTGAACGACCTGAATAATCAACTCTTTTACCAAGTAAATTCTGTCTAAATCGACCTTGCTTACCCTCAATAATATCACTTAATGATTTCAAGGCTCGATTATTTGCACCAACAACAGTTCTTCCTCTTCTACCATTATCAATAAGTGCATCTACAGCCTCTTGTAACATCCTTTTTTCATTTCTAACTATTATCTCTGGGGCTAATATTTCCTGAAGACGAGCAAGTCGATTGTTCCTATTTATTACTCTTCTATATAAGTCATTTAAATCTGAAGTAGCGAATCTACCCCCGTCCAATTGCACCATAGGTCTCAAATCAGGAGGTATAACAGGTATGGCATCTAAAACCATCCACTCTGGGCTTGCACTTGTAGCAATAAAATTATCTATAACTCTTAGTCTTTTTATCAGTTTAGCCCTTTTCTGACCTTTGCTTGTTGCAATTTCTTCTCTCAATTGCTCTGCAACTTCTTTAAGATTTAAATCTTCAAGCAATTGCTTTAAGGCCTCTGCACCTATCCCAACTATGGGTTCATTCTCAATAGTCGAATCCTCAGCATAAATTTCATCTTCGATCTCAAGCCATTCATCCTCTGTTAAAAGCTGCTTATACTTAAGATCCTTACTATCTCCTATATCTAAAACAACATAACAGTTAAAATAAACAATTTGCTCAACATCTCTAAGAGGCATGTCTAACAAAATAGCGACATAGCTAGGAATACCTTTCAGATACCAAACATGCGATACAGGAGCTGCCAATTTAATAAATCCCATTCTATGCCTTCTTACGCGACTTTCGGTTACTTCAACACCGCATCTTTCGCAAACAATTCCACGATGCCTAACTCTCTTATATTTCCCACAGTGACATTCCCAATCTTTAGATGGGCCAAATATCTTTTCGCAAAACAATCCATCCATCTCAGGCTTAAGTGTTCGATAATTTATTGTTTCAGGCTTAGTCACTTCCCCTACAACCTGACCATTGGGCAAAGTTCTTTGACCCCATTCCATTACTCTTTCAGGAGAGGCTAATTTAATTTTGACGTAATCAAAATGGTTTTCAGTACGTAGATTGCTATTAGTCATGAGAATTCAGGGTGTTTAGATGATTTGTTTCTATTGAGTTGATTACTCTTCGTATTCTTTACCTAATGATTCATAGGTGGGTCTACTAGGCGTGCTTCTACGAGGATTTACATCTTGCATAAGATCAACCTCTTTACCATCATCTGTATATACTCCGATATCTAATCCCAATGACTGAAGTTCTCTCATTAAAACTTTGAAAGATTCTGGAGTACCAGGTCTTGGTATTGGTTTGCCTTTCACAATGGAATTGAGCGCTTCATTACGGCCTTGCATGTCATCAGACTTGACGGTTAACAGTTCTTGCAAAGTGTATGCAGCTCCATATGCCTCCAGTGCCCATACTTCCATTTCACCTAATCTCTGTCCACCTTGCTGAGCCTTTCCACCAAGAGGTTGTTGAGTCACCAAAGAGTATGGGCCAGTAGATCGAGCATGAATTTTATCGTCTACTAAATGTACAAGTTTAAGGAAATGGGCGTAGCCAACAGCAACGGGTTGATCAAAAGGTTCACCAGTTCGACCATCTGTAAGAAGTAGCTTTCCAGGATCCTCAGGGTTGTAAACCCATGATTTGCCTGGCTGCTTTGCCGCCTCTTTCAAGTAGGCTTGAACTGTCTGGTTAGACATCTCTGATCCATACATCTCATCAAAAGGTACAATTTTAACTCTACAATCCAAATTAGATGCTGCCCAACCCATGAGGAGCTCAAAAACCTGCCCTACATTCATTCGGCTTGGGACGCCTAATGGATTAAGACATATATCTACAGGTGTGCCATCAGGAAGGTAGGGCATATCCTCTCTTGGCAATATCCTACTGATAATCCCTTTATTACCATGCCTACCAGCCATTTTATCTCCAACTTGAATCTTTCTACGCTGCGCAACATAGACTCTCACCACCATGTTCGCTCCAGGTGGCAGCTCATCACCTTGTTCTCGTGTATAAATTCTGACATCAACCACTCGCCCTCTCTCAGTTGAAGGTACTCTAAGAGAATTATCTCTTACATCTCTTGCTTTCTCTCCAAAAATAGCTCTTAAAAGTTTTTCTTCAGGGGGTTGATCTGATTCTCCTTTGGGGGTAACTTTCCCAACCAGAATGTCTCCACTCTCAACGAAAGCTCCAATTCGAATAATCCCCATTTCATCCAAATTACCAAGACTTTCCTCTGATACATTTGGGATTTCTCTTGTTATTTCTTCAGGGCCTAGTTTTGTTTGACGAGCTTCTATTTCATATTTTTCGATGTGGACAGAAGTATATAGATCATCTTTAACTAGCCTTTCACTTACTAGAATTGCATCTTCATAGTTGTAACCCTCCCAAGGCATATACGCAATTAAAACATTTTGACCAAGAGCTATTTCCCCTCCCTCACACGCCGAACCATCAGCCAAGACTTGCCCCACAATGACCGGGTCACCATTAAAAACTATAGGCCTATGGTTTAAACAAGTATCTTGATTAGATCTTTGATATTTTTGCAAGTAATGGGCATGGTCATTGCCTTCCTCATCAGTAACAACAATTGTATTAGCGTCTACATAAGTCACTGTTCCATTTACTTTTGAGATTGGAACCATGCCAGAGTCTCTCGCAACTTGAGTCTCTAAACCAGTCCCAACCAAAGGTCTTTCTGGACGCAAAAGAGGAACTGCTTGTCTTTGCATATTTGAACCCATCAAGGCTCTATTAGCATCATCGTGTTCCAAAAATGGAATTAACGATGCAGCCACAGAAATCACCTGAACTGGCGATAGTTGTACATAATCAACTTGTAGTTACTGATGAGGAAGGCAATGCCCATGCCCATTACTTGCAAAAATATCAAAGATCTAATCAAGATACTT
>QCFJ01000029.1 GCA_003280265.1 Prochlorococcus sp. AG-363-G03
CTTCATCTTTTGGCAACTGAAGCCATCCACTAGTCCATTTTGAGTATGTTTTTAATTCCGACCATGGAACTCTTATAAGAATTTCGTTGTTATTAACTGGAAATAGTTCTACCCACCGATCATCTTTTTTGCCTCCATAGCTTTTAACTTCAAAATGTCGATAACCTTCTCTTTTTACGGCTGAGGTCCAAGCTGCATTCGGTGGCCATCTCATTTAGTTTCCTCTTTTCTTCAAGCCTTCACTTTTTAACTATTTTAGTCTAAATTTATGCCCTTAAACCTTATTTATGTTTTATATTTTTGTAAACATTACATTTTAATCTAGAAAGATTCCTTTAACAGATAAATCTTTTCTCTCACTAGGATCTGGATATGTGTTTTTGTATTGCCTAATAGATATAGATGTGCCAATTATTAAGACTAGGATTATTAGAAGAAATTTTACTTTGTTTTTCAACTTCTTATTAAATGCTTGATTATTCTATTGGTTGTTTTCAACCAAGCATCAATCCTATTATGGCTTGTGAATCTACCGCTGTGCTCCATAAAAATATATTTTTATTTTGAACTAGTTTTTGCCGCAAGCTCTATATCAAGCTATATTGATTATATCAATAAATATTGATCAATGTCAGTACCTTCGCGTTCTATGCTTCCATTGCTTTTACGTCGCAGACCTTTGATGAGCTTTGCTAAGAAGAGTATTATTCTTTCCTCTTTAATTATTCTTGGCTCAGGAGGAAGTGCCCTTGCTGGTGCTCGACTCAGCGGAGCTGGAGCCTCTTTTCCCGCTAAAATCTACACTCGATGGTTTTCTGACTTAGCTAAAGAGCGTGGACCTCGTGTTAACTATCAGGCTGTTGGTTCAGGTTCTGGCCGCAAAGCTTTCATTGATGAAACCGTTAATTTTGGTGCGTCTGATGATCCGATGAAAGCAACAGATATTGCAAAAGTGACGCGTGGATTAGTTCAAATCCCAATGGTTGGTGGCACTATTGCCTTTGGTTATAACTACGATTGCGATCTTAAACTTACTCAAGAGCAAGCAGTTCGTGTTGCTATGGGTAAAATTACAAACTGGAAAGAGGTTGGTTGCCCTGAAGGAAAACTAACTTGGGCGCATCGTTCTGATGGCTCGGGTACTACGAAGGCTTTTACAAATTCCATGCAAGCTTTCTCAAAGACCTGGACTTTAGGTACAGGTAAATCTGTCGCCTGGCCTGCTGGTGTTGGTGGTAAAGGTAATGCTGGTGTCGCTGGCGTTATTAGAAACACTCCTGGTGCAATTGGTTATGTAAACCAGTCGTATATAAGAGGTGAAATCAAAGCAGCCGCTCTCCAGAATTTATCAGGTGAGTTCTTACAGCCAACTACTGAGGCTGGTGCGATTGCTCTTAATGGAATACAACTAGATAAAAATCTAGCCGGAAAAAATCCCAACCCTAAGGCCAAGGGTGCATACCCAATCGCAACCCTTACATGGATTCTTGCTTACGAAACTGGTAATGGTAAAAACACTGATGCCATTAAAGATTCACTTAACTACCTACTAAGTGATAAAGCCCAGGCTAAGGCTCCTTCTCTTGGATTTGTTCCTCTAAAAGGTGATATTCTTTCCAAGTCTCGTGCTGCTGTAAAGCGTATTGGTAAATAAATTAAACCTCATGCTCTTAAAAAGGAGGCATTAGCCTCCTTCTTAATGTCTGTTTTGCTAGCCAGTCACTTCCTAACTTAAGCTAAAAAATAAGCTCTTTAATATGAAAAAAAAGAATCAATGAATAATTGGAAGGAAATAGTTGGATCACCCATCTGGTGGATTCCAGTTTCACTACTAGTTTTATTTATTTCGATTGAGGGATTACATCTAGCCGAGCATGGTAAAAACTGTAAAACGAAAGCAGCTTGGATGAATGAAGTTGGACTTGAATATGACCGAGAATCAGAGGTTCAGTAGTATTTCTTTCGCGTGATATTTAATTTATTTTTAATTGATATGGGATCTTAGGCTTTTTCAATAGCTATAGCACTTGAAACTGGTGGTAGTCGTAAACTAGTCAACAATGAGATAAATACAAATAGGCTTGAACACCATAAACATAGTTGCATTCCTATAGAGGCATTAGCTCCAATCATGAATAAAACTCCTGATAGGAGAGTACCAATCAGTCTTCCTGCCGCATTTGCCATGTAATAGAAACCTACATTTAGACTCACGTTTTCCTTGTCCGTATAAGCAAGAACCATATATGAATGTATTGATGAGTTCATTGCAAAAATGAACCCAAATAATATCAATCCAGCTGTAATTGCTATTTCTGGATTGCTTTGTCGCCATAGTGCTATTGCAATTAGCGCAGGTATCGCAGTTAAGACAGCACTCCAAAATTGAACAGAAGAAACTCCTGGGCTTGTTTTATTTCCCCATAAATTTCTTAAAGACGGTACAAAAGCTTGGATAAAGCCATAACCAATAACCCATATGCCTAGGAACGCTCCAATCTCAGAAAAATTCCAATTTAGATACGTTTCAAGAAAAACAGGAAGTGCTACGACAAACCATACATCTCTTGCTCCAAAGAGAAAAAAACGTGCAAAAGATAGGACGTTGATCCCTTGAGATTTAGAGAATAAGTCTTTAAAGATGGGTTTGTTTTTCATCTTTCCAATATCTCCAGGCAAAATTAATGTCATTAAAAATGACAGACCTAAACCGATAGCCATTAATTCAACTGCTTTATTAAAACCAAAACTGGTAAGCAAAAGTCCACCAAGAAAGAAGCCAACTCCTTTTAGGGCATTTTTTGATCCAGTTAAGATGGCTACCCATTTAAATAATTGATTATTGCCACCATCTTCTTCTGAGGAGTCTGGAACGACAGTTTTGATGGCACTTTTAGCACTCATCTTATTGAGATCTTTTGCGATGCCACTAATCGCTTGAGCAACCATGACATAAATGACACTCAAAAGTTTCGACCAACCACTCGAAACTGGTATCAACATCAATAAGGCACCGATTTGTAAAAGAGTTCCTACCCAAAGTGTTAGACGTAATCCATATCTTGCTCCTATCCAACCTCCATAGAGATTAGTGATGACGCCAAAGAACTCATAAAAAAGGAATAAGAATGCAATTTCTAATGTTGTATATCCAAGGCTATGAAAGTGAAAAATCACTAGCATTCTTAGAGCACCATCTGTCAGTGTGAATGCCCAATAGTTGGTCGTTACTATTCCATATTGTTGCAATGCCGTTAATCGCATGTTCTTATTTTTAGCCTTTTTCGAGATTTATGACATGGCAAACGAGATCTGCCATTCGACAGCTATAACCCCATTCATTGTCATACCAAATATAGACTTTAAGTTGAGTTTTGTTGACCACCATGGTTGAGAGAGCATCAATAATTGAACTCCTTGAGTCATTGACATAATCGATTGATACAAGTGGTTTTTCTTCGTAACCAAGTATTCCTTTTAGCTCTCCTTCAGAGGCTTCTTTGAACACATGATTGACTTCTTCTTGCGTGACCTCTTTCTCTAATTCAAATACAGCATCAGTTAAAGATCCATTGAGGAGAGGAACTCGAACTGCATGACCATTTAATTTTCCTTGTAATTCAGGGAATATCATCCCTATCGCTTTTGCTGATCCTGTCGTTGTTGGAATTAAGCTTTGTGATCCGCTTCTGGCTCTTCTTAAATCTGGCTTAAATGAATCAACGATTACCTGAGTATTTGTTAGGTCATGGAGTGTAGTGATGCCTCCATGCTTAATGCCAAAGCTTTGATTAACGACCTTCACGACTGGAGCTAAGCAATTAGTTGTGCAGGATGCTGCTGTTACTAAGCGATGTTTATTGGGCTCATATAAATCATGATTAATACCGTAGACGATATTTAGGGCATCCTCTCCCTGTATTTCACCTTTAACAGGACATGCAACGACAACTCTTTTCATTTCAAGAGTATCGAAATATGGATTTAATGTTTGAGGGGTTTTGAATTTTCCTGAACATTCGAGAATTAGTTCTATACCTTTTTCCTTCCATGGGACTTTTATAAAATCGCTTTCCTTTGAAAAAGATATTAGTTGATCTTCAATACTCAGGTTGTTTTGGTCGTTGCTTATTGCTTTGTTCCAACGACCATGCACTGAATCAAATTCAAGTAAATGCGCAGCTCCCTTTGCATCACCCAATGGATCGTTGATATGTGTAATCTCGATATTTTCTCTACCCCAGAGCGCTCTTAGAACAAGTCGTCCTATTCGACCGAAACCATTAATACCGATTCGCATAACCTGTAATTGAGTTAATTGAGTGAATCAATAAAGGATAAGATTCCTCATATCAATTTATATTGATGTATAGAGGTTTGTCGATGCAAGCCTTTTCTGAAGTTTGTTTTATCATGTGATTATATTTTTCCTTCTGTGATGGCCACAGCAATAAAGAGCGAAGTAGTTCTTGAAAATGCAATGGCCAGGAAATTGCTAAAAGCTTTATCTGATCCATTGCGATTGCAAATCATTGAGTCTCTTTCAGGGGGAGAGCGATGTGTTTGTGATTTGATTAATGAAATTGGATTGGCGCAATCGAAAATATCTTTTCATTTAAAAGTATTAAAAGACGCAGGTTTGATTACCGATAGGCAAACGGGTAGATGGGTTTATTACCAATTAAATATTGACTCATTAAATTCTTTGCAAGATTGGATTGAACTGTTAAAAGAAAGCTCGCAACAACCATCGCAAGCTTGTAAATAAAGCAATCAATTGAAATCTTGTTTTCAATTGATTTAGCTCTCTTCATAGTTTTTCTAATAATTTTTAGGCAATTATTTCTACTAGGTATCAATGGATACTCTTTTATGCTTGGATAGTTATCATATTCTTATTACATCAAGATTTTTTGATATGAGCAAGAAAATCTCTAAAAAAGCAAGTGCTATTAGAACAATTTCTTTAGCAGTTGGTTCTTTAAGTCTTCTCGTTATTGCTGTTTCTCAAGTTGCAGGAAATGAATCCTGCACAAGCAGTGCATACTCGATTGAAAATCAAATAAGACTTTCATGATTTTATTTTCAATCTGAATATTTATATTGCTTGATTTTATTAGGTGAATTTTTCAAAAGATATTTTTATTACTAGTTTGATCATTTTGGGATCCTCTTCGATTGTTGGTTATTTTTACCAACTTCAAATTGCTATTGGATATGCATTGTTTAACGTGTTGGTACTGCTTATTTGGTCAAAACTCGCATCTCGCTAAACCTTCATTCGTCCCGACTTATTCCTAACTTATTCTTGGTCTTGTGAAAAATCTGCTAGTTCCATTATTTTTCTAAATTCGTCCATCTCCTCATTTGAAACGCCTGTTTTCTCCTGAAGTTCTTTTAATAAAGCATCTATTTTTCTTTTGATATTTTCTTCGCTCAAAATTTTTAATTAAATAGATGATTAATTATATATTCAATTCACCCTTAAACCTGTTTTGGGACGACAAATTTTTGTAGTTAATGAGTACATATTATTTTGGCAGTCAATTCAAGCCTGTGCTCCATCTGCTATACGCATCGTCATTCCTCCATCCATGTCATCATCATCGTTGTTGTCCAGTATTGCTTTCCCAGCCTCATAAAGGAGATAAGTCCCAACAATAATTAGAACGAAAAGGAGATTAAAATCTCCTGAGCTTGATGCGTATGTCTGAATTTCACCCATAATTATCCCCTATTAAATAACCCTCTTCTCTTTTGTTGTGGCTTAGCTGCTCTAGTTCCACGTGCCTGCTGCATTTCAGCCTTTGTAATTGGCTTAAGATTTTGGAAAGTGTCCCACCCGAGTAAAGCCACAGTTCCAATGGCTCCAAAGAAAAGAACTACACCCGGTATTAAATCCATCTAGTTGAATTAAGTCCAACAAAGTTAGTGGAATTGTTATTTAGACTGTGGATAAAAAATATTGCTTCAGCTAATAACCCTGATAATTTTTGCTGTGTACGGGTGCCCCCTTTACATTGCTTTACTTTTCCTTTACATTCATTCGCATTATTTGAGATTAATCTCGTGACTCCAGAAGCAGAAAAGTTTAATGGTTGGATGGCAATGATCGGCTTTATTGCTGCTTTCGGTGCTTACGCAACAACAGGTCAAATCATTCCAGGCATTTTTTAGGTTAATAAATGACTTCTAGTAACCCAGTTTCTGATCAATCAATTGATCCAACTGATAATAAATCAGATGGTCAATCAGTTGATCCAACAGGAATCCCAGCTTACAGTTCTGCTTCTAACCAGATCATTACTGAATACGGTAAGCAAAACATGTTTGCGACCCAGGTACAAACCCAATTAGTTGAAAACTATTCCAACTATCCTGAAGAAGCAGAAAAGACCAATGGCCGTTGGGCAATGATTGGAATGATTGCTTTACTTGGCGCTTATATCACCACTGGTCAAATAATCCCTGGCATATTTTAAATAGCTCTAAATTAAATCAATTTTCTTATAAATCTAGAGATTTTTCTCTAGATTTTTTTGTTTCACCCAAGCAATTAATCAATCTTTCTTTTTTTTTTAAGAATTTTACTAGAAAATATTAAAAAGTAATCATCTTATTAATAATTCCTCCAGTGATCTCAGCTTGTCCAAGCAAAGTCATTCTTAGGAAATAGGATCACTTACCATCCTTATAAAAGGCGCGATTGATCCAATCGCAAGCACTGTAAACATAACAAAAATAATTATTTTTGATTCCCATTTTTCCATGGAAATGGTTTAGCTAATTAGCACTTATATTTGTGGATTTTTTCTGGCCTTCGATAAAATTAGTAATTTATTATCAATCAATCCTTTTAAACAAACAGATGATCAGTCTTTACCTGAATTTTTACCAAAACCTGGAATAAAAGGAAATGCTTGATCATCTCCAAGGTCTGGTGCAGCACTAGTTTTAGAACCATTCAAGGAGTCACTTGATTCTTCGATTACGATACCCATAGAGTTGTCTTCATTCACATCAGAAGCCATTTGGGCCGCCTCTACAGGATTGATTCCTGATAAAAAAGTTGATGAAGCTATAAAAATAGACAAAGCTAAAAAACTAGCAGCTCTAAATATCTTTTTGAGCATGAATGTAAAACAGTTATATCCAATTTAACGTCGGTATTCCTCCGAACGTGTTAGGTCAGATTACTCAATTAATGAGATTCAGCTAGATAATAGGTGTTGTAGCGATTGTTGAAACCTCTGAGAAGACAGCAACAGCAATGAATATGTAAGGAACTAATTTCATTGTTTTTGTGAATATGTATTAAGTATATTTGCCCATCATCTAATCAGTGGTAATTGATTGTACGGTTCTCGCCCCAACTACCATAAGTAAATTTGTTTGTGGCTATAAAAATATCTGATAAGCAATATCAATTGCTATTACTGTTTTGTTGGATCGCTTTTTTAGCAAGATTCTCTAATTGATCAGGTGAAACTGGTGTCGTTTTGTTTTTCCCTTCTTTTAATCCTCTTAGTAAAGAAGTAATTATTGCCAGTCCTAAAAATGCTCCTAACCCCAACCAAAATATTCTCTCTACTAATAGTGCGGTCGGATTACCAATTGCATCAGTTAATTGTTCCATCTTTTTGATTTGAGAAAAAAATAAGCATCACAATAGTTTTTTACTAATTTTGCCTTAATCCATCATTGAAATTACGTGCAGAAATTTATGGCATAAAAAAACCCTCAAATTTGAGGGATAAGATACTGAGAGATCCCCACCACCCAGTAATTTAAAAAATACTACTCGCTTTGTATATATTACGCAAGCTAATAATTCCAGATATGGGTCTTTTTTTCTGATTTTTTAATCTTTCCAACACCAGATATGGTAGGGGTTGCAATTTGGATGAAAAACAGGTAAAAATAAGATCCCCATCACCCAGGCCCGTAGGACACCATACCTAGGGTCTTTTTTATTGGAATTGCTTTTTATTTAGATCTTGGAGTTATTTAAGGCCTCTGAGGCTGTGGAAAACTTAGAGAGCTTGAAGTGTTTTTACACAACTATCGATTAGATAAACATTCACTTCGTGCTATCCGTAACACTAAATATTTTTAGATCAGTTAGGTTTGTGCATACAATTTTCTGATACATGTCTGAGCTTCAGCTAGTAGACTCATTTCCCATCTGGAAAGCTGTTTTATGGTGCTTTTATCCTCTGGGTGCTCTAGTTCTCGTAGAACTAATTTCAAGAGCGCTTCCAGATGATGATGACGATTTTGGTGGAGGAAAGATGATTCCTGCTTACCAGCCTGTCCGAGCAAGATAGGTTTAATCAATGTTCTACTTCCTTATTCAGCTCCGGTTGCTATCGATAGTTAAATAAATAAGTTATAACTCATATTCATTTATCAAGTATTTATACTTAAATAGTGAGCTAATGAATTATGAAGGGTTTTAATTCGTTTGTTTTAGATTTTAGTGTAAGTATTCTTGATCGGATCTACGAAGGTAGACAGATACAACGTTTTTGGGTTCTTGAGGTAATTGCTAGAGCACCTTATTTTGCATTCTTATCAGTTTTGCATTTACAAGAATCGCTTGGTCTAAAGACTCCTTTAAGCAACAAGCTTATGAAGGCTCATTTTTATCAAGCAATCAATGAGACGGAGCATTTAGAGGAGATGGAATCAAGAAGCGGCAATAGATATTGGGTTGATCGATTTCTTGCTAGGCATTTAGTGCTCTTCTATTACTGGGTAATGGTTTTTTATTACTTGCTATCTCCATCAAATGCATACGATATCAATATAAAAATTGAAGAGCATGCGTATGAAACTTATGCAAAGTATCTAACCGTTAATCCAAACGATCAGAGGATACGTGAAATTGCTCAGGATGAGATTAATCATGCGAACGAATTAAAAGAAGCAATTGCTTTGATAAGTTAAGACGCCAACTTTTTGTTGCTATCCATGATGACGATTTTTGTTTGAGGTTTTCTATTATCTAAAGCAAGCATCTCCAACAATTCTGAGCTTCTCGATACGAGTAAGGTTCTCTCTCTTTAACAATGTTCTAGGGGAAACAGCCAAGCCTAATTTTATTCTGTTTGGCAATGATTCAATTAATGATTCCATATCTGTTAAATCTTCATTAGAAGATGCAATAACATCTTTTGTGCATTCCCAACCTTTGGTCGTAATGATTTGAGGCCATATAAACCAAAGACCGCTAAATGCTCCGAGAATTAAGAAAAACAGATTTCTAATCATTATTCAGATTTAATTGAGACTAATCTTTAGATTTGATGCTTTATTTATACCTAAGCAGTGTGGATTCTCAAGACCAGGGACTAGGTTCTGAAGTACTAATAACTGCACCATTTTTTTCAAATATTTCTATGTTCTAATTTATATGTTTCCCTAGCACACCCACTAAAGCTTGAACTACAACGATCGCTTTTTCAGGATTGTCTTTGTTGACACCTCTGAAAATCACCTTTATTCCTTTGGCTGATCTGGCTTGAGCCTGGTCGCTGTCAAACTTTCTGACCTATTCATCGTAAGGTACATTCACATCGTAAGTACATGAAGTTGTTTCAAGTATTAGGTGAGAAATAAAGTTATTTCTTCAATTTAAAAGCTCCTTTCTTGCTTGCAACAACTCATTATATTTGTGGCCCAAAACCAATATATATATTAATGGATGTCTTTAAATATTCTCTGATAGATCAATTCTCCTTATGCCACAACAGCAAATTGTCGTGTTCCTTTACTAAGGGATTGTATTAGAAAAATTGCAAAACTACTTTGAATCGAGGAAGTATTTTGAATATGCATCACCATTTAAGATGCAAAAATCGAATAAAAATATCTTAAAGTTTTCTGGGTATTCCTTCCAGGTCATACTTTTTAACTCTTCAAGCTCCGTTTCACTAAGTTTTTTCATATTTGCGTATACGTAAAACCCGTCGTCTAAGTCTTTTGGGATATCTTCATTAACCGAGCTTGTTGATTCATTTGAATCAGTGAAAAATGCTTCCTTAGATGAATCGAAAAATTCAATTTTTTAATGATCAGTTCTAAACCCTTTAGCTATCTCTCCGAAAATGCTTGATTGATCTTGCTTACTTGTTTGTTGTCTCGA
>QCFJ01000030.1 GCA_003280265.1 Prochlorococcus sp. AG-363-G03
TATTCAGACGAAACAATTCATCTTTTTCTTGCAAGAGATTTAACTAAACTTGAGAAGAAGCCTAAGGGTGACGCAGATGAAGATATTGAAGTATTAAGAATGACCCCCGAAAAGTTAAATAAAATTATTGCAAGTGGAGAAGAATCACTTGACGGGAAAACCATTACTGCATGGTTTAGAGCGTGCCAAATCTTGAATAAAAAATGACAAAGTTTCGATCAATTTTTTGGCATAGAAGAGATTTAAGAATTGAAGACAATATAGGTCTATTTGAAGCATCTAAAAATTCGAAGAATCTCATAGGAGTATATGTTTTAGATCCCAATCTTTTAAATCTCAACAGAACTACATCTGAGGCGAAAAATTGGTTTTTGGGCGAAAGTCTTTTGGAACTCCAAAAGAATTGGGAACGCAGAGGGAGTTGCTTATTAATATTGAATGGAGATCCTATTAAATTAATTTCTAAATTAGCGGACCTAATTAAAGCTGAATGTATTTACTGGAACGAAAATATTGAGCCTTACGAAATCAATAGAGACAAAATAATTACAGAACAACTTTCAAAAGACAAGAGAAAAGTATATACATTTTTAGATCAATTAATTGTCAATCCAATTAATATCAAAACAAACAACCATGAACCTTATAAAGTTTATGGACCTTTTTATCGTAAATGGATTGATCTTATAAATACAACAAGTTTATCAGCTAATAATTTAATACAAATTCAAAAAAACTATGAAAAATTTGTAGGTCTAAACGACCGAGAATTATTATCACTTAAAAACTCTAATTTAAACTATTGTATAACCAAAAAACGTATATCTATTGATAATTTACTTTTTTCAAATAGATTCAAAAACACCAATCTCTGTCCTTGCAAGCCAGGTGAATCAGGTTCAATAAAGCAATTAAACTTATTTATACATTCAGAAGTTATAAATTCATATAATAAATCAAGAGATATTCCATCTTTAGAAACAACTTCCCATCTAAGCGCTGCGTTAAATTTAGGCACAATAAGTTGCAGGGCAGTGTGGAATGGATCTCAAATGGCCAGGAACATAGCAACTGATGAACATCAAATAAACTCTATTGACTCATGGATAAAGGAACTTGCTTGGAGAGAGTTTTATCAAAACGCTCTCTTTAATTTTCCAGAGCTTGAGAAAGGTCCATATAGAGAAAAATGGTTAAACTTTCCATGGCAAAATAAGCATAGTTGGTTTGAGGCATGGGCAAATGGATTGACCGGTATCCCAATAGTTGATGCTGCAATGAGACAACTTAAACATTCTGGATGGATGCATAATCGATGCAGAATGATTGTTGCTTCTTTTCTAGTAAAAGACCTTTTAATTGATTGGAGATGGGGAGAACTTTTCTTCATGAAAAACTTAGTCGATGGCGACTTAGCATCAAACAATGGAGGCTGGCAATGGAGTGCTAGCAGTGGAATGGATCCAAAACCAATGAGAATATTTAATCCTTTTAGACAAGCTACCAAATTTGATGAAGATGGAAATTATATCCGAAAATGGATTCCAGAGTTATCACACATTTCAACGCCTAATTTACTTGCAGGTGAAATAATTCCTGAGGAGAGAAATAGCTATCCAAAACCTATAATTAACCATAAAAATCAAACATCAATCTTCAAAGAATTATATTCGAGTATAAAGTAAATTATATTCTAAAAATTTCCTTTATTTTATCTATTACATATAATTGCTCAATAGATTTCAACTCGGGGAAAATAGGTAAACTAATAACTTGACTACATACTTTTTCAGTAATAGGAAGAGAACCTTTTTTATAACCTAAATCTTTATAAGCAGGTTGAAGATGAATCGGTATTGGGTAATAAATTATTGTATTTACTCCAAGCTCTTGAAGTTCACTTTTAAATAGATCTCTACTTGAACAGTTAAGATTATCCTCAGAAGGAAATTTTATATTTTCAACAAAAGAATCGTCCATTATTCTTATTGCAAATTGATTCCAAGAATGATCAGAATTATTGATCAAAGTATTAGATGGTAATTTAATTGACTCTATCGTTGACAATTTTTTTATATAATTATTTGCAATTGCTTTCCTTTGCTCGATCCATTTTTTTAATCGAGCTAACTTAACATTTAAGATTGCAGCTTGTAATGAATCAAGTCTACTATTATATCCAATGCTTGTATGAAAATATCTCTTTGGCATCCCATGAATAGCTAATTCCCTAATTGTTTTAGACAGCTCAAAATCATTAGTGGTTATGGCTCCTCCATCTCCTGCTGCACCTAGGTTTTTAGTAGGGAAAAAACTAAAACAACCTACATCCCCATAACTTCCTACGGGTTTACCTCGCCAATACGCCCCAGCTGCTTGCGCACAATCTTCTATAACTTTTAGATTATTTTCTTCAGCAATAGCCATTATTTTATCCATATCTAGTGGATGACCAAACAAATGCACAGGCAAAATAGCTTTTGTTCTAGGAGTTATTGATTTTTCTATTAAATCCAGATCCATAAGATAATTTTCAGGATCAATATCTACAAAAACCGGCCTAGCTCCAACACTTGTAATTGCCTCTGCAGTAGCAAAAAAACTAAATGATGAGGTGATCACCTCATCACCTTGTCCAATATTTAGTGATCTTAAAGCAAGAATTAATGCATCAGTTCCACTATTACAACTAACTGAGTAAGAAGTTGCTGTAGCCAAGGCAAAAGCTTTTTCGAAGGAAGTTACCTCTTCTCCTCCAATATATTTTCCACTTCTAAAAACCTTTATTAAAGCTTCTTCAATCTCTTCTCCAATTTCAGAAATCTGAGCTTCAAGGCTAAAGGGAGGTATTTGCATAACTATTTAAAAGTAGCAGCAATAAGTAATCAAAAAGAAATTCATTAATTCAACCAAACCACTCAGGCTCCATACCAGGATGCCATTTGATGTTGCAACCAATAGAAGGTTTTTGATTAGCTGAAATATCTTCTCCCTTTAATAATGATCTGAGTGCTAGACGAATATCATCACCAGAAACTGGTACCTCATTTCCAGGACGACTTCCGTCCAATTGTCCCCTGTATCTCAATGTTGAACCTCCATCTGGAGAAGGCCAGAAAATATAAAAGTCGGGCGTACATGCTGCTTTAAGCGCCTTTGCTAATTGTTGATCAGAGTCAAATAAATATGGAAATTTCCATCCCAGTTGATTGGCTTGAGAAGCCAGGAATTCTGGTGCGTCTTGCGGGTGTGTTTGCAAACTATTGCTAGAAATAGCCAAAAATTGAACTTCATCACCAAAACAATTGAATAAATTTGTGATTCCACTTTCTACATGTTTAACAAATGGACAATGAGCGCATATAACCATCAAAAACAATGGTCTTTTTGTTAATTCAAAACTATTAATGTGGCTAAGCCCCCTTAAAGAATCATCCGGAGCGAGGTTCAGGCCTGGAACCACACCTAACTCAAAATCGGGTAATTGAGTCCCTAATGGAAGCATTGTTGATGCAGTTCGAACCATGGTTCTTATACTTTTTGGGATTAATGGATTACAGAACTTTTAACTATATATTCATTTAACTATGAGTCTTAGCCCTAAATAAGGGACAATTAGTAATACTAACTAAATTATTCCTAAAGATGCTTCTCGATCTTAGTGGCAAAAAAATCCTTGTTACAGGAATAGCAAACAACAGATCAATTGCCTGGGGCATTGCACAACAGTTAAAAGCAGCTGGAGCTGAACTAGGAATTACATATTTGCCCGATGAAAAAGGTAGATTTGAAGCAAAAGTAAAAGAACTTACTTCTCCTTTAAATCCAAGCCTGTTCTTACCACTGAATGTTCAAAACTCTTCTCAAATTGAAGAAGTTTTTGAAGCCATTAAAAATCAATGGGGACAGCTTGATGGATTAGTTCACTGTCTAGCCTTTGCAGGGAAAGATGAATTAGTAGGTAATTACAGTGCAACTTCTTCAGAGGGATTCTCAAGAGCGCTAGAAATTAGTGCTTACTCACTCGCCCCACTATGTAAATATGCAAAACCTCTTTTCAGTAAAGGTGCTGGCGTAGTCACCTTGACTTATTTAGGAGCAGAACGAGCGATTCCCAATTACAACGTTATGGGAGTTGCTAAAGCAGCTTTAGAAGCATCCGTTAGATATCTTTCAGAAGAACTTGGTCCTGAAAATCAGATTCGAGTGAATGCTATTAGTGCTGGACCAATAAGAACTCTGGCGAGTTCAGCTATTGGAGGAATTCTGGACATGATTCATAACGTCGAAGAAAAAGCTCCCCTCAGGAGAACCGTTACTCAAATCGAGGTTGGTAATACCGCTGCTTTCTTGCTTAGCGATCTTTCGAGTGGTATATCAGGACAAACTGTTTATGTTGATGCAGGTTATTGCATAAATGGAATGTAATTTCAATTCAACTCAAATTGCCAATCAAATATGAAAAAAACTAGAGAAGTAGAGATTATCCGGAAAACTAAGGAAACTGACGTTTTTGTGAAAATTGATCTTGATGGTTCTGGGAAATGCAATGCAAATACCGGAATTGGTTTTCTAGACCATATGATCCAACAATTATCTAGTCATGGATTATTTGATATTGAAGTAAAAGCTAATGGAGATACTCACATAGACGATCATCACAGCAATGAAGATGTTGGGATTGCTATTGGACAAGCTTTGTCAAAAGCATTGGGTGATCGAGTTGGAATAAAACGCTTTGGTCATTTTTCAGCTCCGCTTGATGAAGCTCTTATTCAGGTTGTGGTTGATTGTTCCGGTCGGCCACATTTGAGTTTTAATTTAGAAATTCCTTCTCAAAAAGTGGGCACATATGATACGGAGTTAGTTAAAGAATTTTTTGGTGCTGTTGTCAGTAATGGTGGTTTAACTCTCCACATCAGGCAACTGGCGGGAAATAACAGTCACCACATAATTGAGGCTACTTTCAAATCTTTTGCTAGAGCTCTTCGGATGGCTACTGAAATTGACCCGAGAAGATCAAGTCAAATTCCAAGCAGCAAAGGAGTTCTTGAGCAAGCTGGTCAATAAAAACTTCATATTTAAATCAATTATTTTGATCTTGAGCTCGCAAAAGTTAGAAGTTTAAGCGAAAATCAAGTTTCAATCTAAAAAAAATAGTGGCAGTTAGTTATTTAAAAAGAGAAACATCACCAGAACAAACAATCTTCAATAAAGAAGATTGGTCAAGTGCTTATTGCAATGTTGAAAAAGAATTAGATCACGCTGAACTTAAACTGGTAAAAGGATCTATTCCTCGACAAATTTCTGGTACCTTTTATCGGAATGGGCCAGGCAGATTAGAAAGAGGCGGAAGATGGGTCCATCATCCATTTGATGGAGATGGCATGATTGCTGCCTTCAAATTTAAAAATGGGAAAATAAGCCTGACAAATCGTTTTGTTCGCACAAAGGAATGGGCGGAAGAAGAAAAATCCCAGAAATTTCTATATAGAGGTGTATTTGGAACTCAAAAAGAAGGCGGGGTATTAGCTAATGCTTTTGATGTAAGGCTAAAAAATATTGCCAATACTCACGTAATAAAACTTGGAGATGATCTACTAGCTTTATGGGAAGCATCAAGTCCATATTCACTTAATCCAAATACCCTTGAGACAAATGGCTTGTGCAATTTAAAAGGAGTTTTAAAAAAAGGTGAGGCATTTAGTGCTCATCCACGATTTGACCCTGGCCATCATAAAAGTCAAAGAATGGTCACTTTTGGGGTATCTACAGGTCCTAAAAGCACAATTAGATTGATGGAATTTTCCACAGAAGGAGAAAATATTGGTTCTCTTTTAAGTGATAGAAAAGATACTTTTAATGGATTTGCGTTCTTGCATGATTTTGCCATAACTCCAAACTGGGCAATATTTCTGCAAAATGCTATTAGTTTTAATCCCCTCCCGTTCCTACTTGGACAAAAAGGAGCCGCACAATGTTTAGCTTCCAAACCCTATGGAACTCCAAAATTTTTATTAATTCCAAGGGACGCTGGCAAATTTTCCGGTCAAACTCCTAAATTAATTGATGCTCCTAGAGGTTTTGTTTTTCATCATCTAAATGCATGGGAAGATAATGAAAAAATCAATATTGAAAGTATTTTTTATGATGATTTTCCTAGTATTGGACCCGAGGATAATTTTAGAGAAATTAATTTTGATCTTTTACCGGAAGGAATTTTGAAAAGAAGTGAAATCAATCCAATAAAAAATACATTTACCTGTTCAACCATAAGCAACCAATGTTGTGAATTTGCAATGGTCAATCCTCATTTTGAAGGAATAAAGGCCCGATTCAGTTGGATGGCAACTGCAGAAGAGAAAGAAGGGAATGGGCCACTACAAGCTATAAAAAAAATCGATTTATCCAATAATAAAGAGATAAGTTGGAGTGCTGCCCCAAGAGGTTTTGTAAGTGAACCTCTATTTATTCCATCCCAAGAATCAAAATCAGATGAAGACAATGGATGGGTTGTTGCATTGGTTTGGAATAGTATTAGATCTGGAACTGATTTAATAATCCTTGATTCGAAAGATCTGACTGAAAAAGCTATTCTTGAAGTTCCAATTTCAATCCCACATGGACTACACGGAAGCTGGGTTGAAAATTAAAAAACTAACAGTTTAGAAAGATAACAAAAACTACTTTTTTATTGAAACCAATAGTTTTTTCAATTCTGGTATGAGCGATTTGAATGCATTCCCCCTGTGACCAATGTGCTTCTTCTTTTCGTAATCCATTTCCGCATAAGTCTCACCTAATCCAGAAACTTCAAAAATCGGATCATAACCAAACCCATTTTTCCCTTTCGGGGAAAAAGTTATCACACCTTCGCAAAAGCCTGAAACTTCTATCAACACTTTTCCCCCACTAGCCATACATAATGCACATTCAAATTTAGCTTTTCTATTAGGAAAAGGGTTTAGCTCTGCTAATAGTTTTTCAATTCTTTCCTCATCTGAATTTGCATACCTAGAAGAATAAATACCTGGAGCCCCTCCAAGAGACTCAACACTTAACCCAGAGTCGTCAGCAAGAGACAAATTACCTGTTGCTTGACTAACAGCGATTGCCTTGATTCTTGCATTTTCCATAAATGTACTTCCTGTTTCCTCAATCTCAAATCCAACAGGTTGAGTCATTAAATCAAATGGAAAATCGTCCAAAAGTTTTTTAAATTCTGCGATTTTACCTTGATTGCCACTAGCAATTACTAAAGGGAGATTATCCAAAACTATTGTCTATGAGTTGCTTTGCATAATACAAAGTTGAAGTCACTTCTGCGCTGGATGGAGCTTCACAATAAATTCTTAAAAGAGGCTCTGTTCCAGAGAAGCGGAACATAAGCCAATGACTTTTATCAAGTACAAGTTTTATTCCATCAGTTGAAATAACCTCTAAAACTGATTTATTACCTATTGAAGATGGAGTTTTCTGTTTCAAAAATTTTTCCAAGTTCCTTCTCATTTCCATATCTTTGAGAGTTAAATCAATACGTTCAAAATGACTCTCGCCAAAACGAGCATGAAGAGCATCTATTTTCTCACCTAAACATTTACTATCAGCAACTATTGACTCCATCAAAAGCAAAGCAGTAAACAAAGCATCACGTTCTGGCAAATGATGGCCAAATCCAACTCCTCCTGACTCCTCTCCTCCAATAAGAACTTCTCTTGAAAGCATTTCTTCAGCAATATATTTAAATCCAACTGGCTTTTCTAGCACTTCTCTCCCCAAGTCCTCCGCGACCAATCTCATCAAGTCAGAGCCACTTACAGTTTTAACAACACAACCTGCCATATTTTTAAATCTTGCCAGATGATCTATCAGAATAGGTATTAACAACTGTGTATTACAAAATCTACCTTTTTCATCTATTGCCGCAATTCGATCTCCATCTCCATCAAAAACTATGCCTATGGACAACTTACCTTCTTTGAACGAATCCTTAACTTCTTTTATTAATTGAGATAAATAAGCCTTCATAGGTTCTGGTGGATTCCCGTCAAAACAAGGATCTCTTTTTGTTCTTAATTCATAAATAAGATCATCACAATCAGAGCCAAATAATTCAGACATGCAGCCTGCAGCAGATCCATGCATTGGATCAACAAATATTTTTACACCTAATTTTCTCAAGCCATTAGAAATCAAAGGTATGTCAAATTTCTGACTAATGCCCAATAAATGTTGTTTTCGAAAATCAACTCTCTCGGTTGCATCATCGATTGGAATTGATATACCTCCAGCATCTAATCTTTTTTGAACGGAGTCAGTGAAAGAGCTATCAACTGAGCCTCCAAAAGGACCTTTTATTTTTAAACCCAACCATTCGCACGGATTATGACTTGCTGTAATAACAAGTGCACCAAGTGCATTTTCTTCAACTACTCCCCAGCTACAAGAGGGAGTTGGCAGGGCAGAAGAAGACAACAAAGGTACTAAATCTACTCCTCTAACTGCAGATGCAACCGCCTCAGCCATCTCCTCTGCGAGGAAACGTCGGTCATAACCAATTATTATTTTATTATTTTTCTTCTCCTTCACATAAGCAAGTTCTTTAGCGGCGGCGGCTGCAACTTTAAGTAATCTTTCTAAAGTGAAATCAACGCCTAATATCCCTCTCCATCCATCTGTTCCGAAAGAAATTTCCTCTTTGGTTAGATTCAACTTTTTTCTTTTCATCTTTATGTTGGCGAAACTTTGTTCTTAAAGAAATTCAGATTAATCTCTAAGTATGAAATGTAATAAATCCAAACCAATTAATGATTACCTGTTAAGGAGTTGGATTCGATGCAGAAGAAAAGCTTGGCTCGAAATTTATGGTGATAAACAAAAAAAGTTGTGGACCGCTCACAGCACACTTCAATTAAATCATCAAATCGACTGCTTTCAAAATCTCTCACAAAAAAGTTATGGGATAGGAATTCAAGCTTGCGAAGAGGGGAAAAATATCGCCTATGGGGTCAGACTTAAATATCCTTTAATTAAAAATAGAATTATCAAAGGAAATTTGCCGATCCTAAAGAAGACCTCAGGAGAAAGTATTTGGGGTAATTTTTCTTACCAACCTGTTTTAGCTAGGCAAGGTAAAAAAATCACAAGAGAGCATAGATTAATATTTGCATTTCAAAGTTTGTTACTTAATAATTTACAAAAATTTGAAGTCAAAAAAGGGTTAATATTACACAAAGAAAATGAACTTATCAAAGTAGAAAAGATAAGA
>QCFJ01000031.1 GCA_003280265.1 Prochlorococcus sp. AG-363-G03
TTGGTAATCGATATCACAACTTAAAATTATAAGATCCAAATAATTACTGATTGCCATTAAACAGGTTTCTGTAATTATAGATACGAATACTAGAAAAAATAAAATGGTACTCAAAAAAGAAATCCTTCCAAGCTCAGTGGATGTCCAGATGGGGACACAAGAGACAAGAATCAAAAATGATCGCCAAGCAGTTTTTCAGCTCGTACGTGAATTAGTGCAAGCTCAGTTTGAACGAGGTGATGAAGAATTAACCAAGAGACTTTGGCAGGATGTCGCAGACAGAGGAATTGATCTAGATCGTGTTATAAACCTTTTGTACACTTGCTCTTTCCATGAAGATGACAATGAAATGACATCTGTGGATGAAACTTATCAAAAGACAGGTTTGGTTGGTTGAACTAAGTGTTAAGCACTCTGATAACAAATTTTTTAGTGATTATTATGGCTAAAAAATAGAAAATAATAACTCAATCTATAACTTAAGAACGTAGGTGATTTTTAATTGCTCATCTTAAATTGCTACTATTTACCATCTTTATCTCGCCAGTCTCGCTTTAGAGCATAGTCTTTACTGTTATCAAGGTAAACCACTAAAAATCCAAATAAAAGTCCAATAAAGGCAACCAAAACTATGAGTTGATTAATAGGAGAAAGATTTTGTAAGTAATTCATTATAGATTGCTAGTCTTTAACTTATAGCCACTTTTCGACATTTTTTACTAATTGCTTTATATATATTATCTTTTTCAGATTCAATCATGTTATTGATTCCCTTTGACTTTCTCTTCTTGTTACCTAATCTCCAGTCCAACATTGATTTCATCATAAGTAGGGTGCTAACTAATTGCATCTTATTAAATTAACTTTATCTTTAGTATGTAGAAAACTCTCATCTAAGAATTTATTCTTTTAGTCATTAGATATTATGTCGCTTTAAGTGAGTCATTTAATTAGATAGTTCTTAATTGCTTTACAAGATGCATTCCTTCCCAGCTATTTTACGGTAAATCACTTTTAATGTTTACAACGAAATAATAAAGGAGTGGTCTATTAGGGAGCTTGTAAGTTACCAACTCTTTTACCATCTCCTGCATTTACAATCACGATTTTAAGATGTTGAAAATATTTAAACCGAAAGGGACTAATTATTACCTTTCAATTTGAATGATGATTTAGGACTTTTTATTCCCTATCCAGTCTTCAGGCTTTTTCATCATCCAATTCATAATTCCGTCACTATCCATATTCCATGAGCTCATGCCAAAGGCAACGATAAATAAAATACTAAATGAAATTATTATGGTGATTAAAAGAGGGTTTATTCCCATTTCAGAAAGAGTAAGAATAAAAAGATATTGCATGATTTGAAAGTGAAAATTCTTTTATTCAAATTTTAAAACTTAAAGGTGTGCGATTGAATATCCATGCCATAAAAGCTCAGATACTTCATTTTTTTCCATTGAGATGAACTCTTGAAACATTGTTTCTTCTTACAACCTTCTATGTTCCTTCTCATTTGCCATAGTCTTTGTTAAATTTCTCGCTATCTCTTTATGATTAAGCTCCTGTCCTATTTGTTCATAAAAAATTTATTTAATCCTTTCTAGAATACATTATTTATTTTACTTCAAAAGTATTCAAATAATGTATTTCGCATTTATCAAATTTTCTAATTAAATGAATTTGTGGCTCTAAAGATTCATATGAATCATATTTGGATACGGGATAAATAGGTTAGGTTTATGCTGCGGAAATTACAGAGATTGTCAATTCACATAAGCAATCAAAGCAACATCCGCAAAAAAACCTCCTTTCAGAGGAGGTTTTTGCTTCTTATACCTGAGCTAGCAGTTGCTAGCAGAGCGAAGTCAATAACTTGATGTGCTGGCTATAGTCTATTTTTAGTCCTCCTCGCTTTCTATTTTCTCAGCAAGTTCACTAAGCATCTTGGCAATTACATCTTTTGCCCAACTGAACTCTTCTTTCATCTCATCCACGCAATCTAAAACAGTTTCCCATGCTGCCTCATATTCTTTTCGGTCTACTTTTACAGTCATGCGCAATGAATTATTTTTTTTATTAAACCGTCTAAATTTTTTAAGCCTAAGACCAACTCCGATTTATCTTTAGTTTATTACGACCTCTTTTTTTATGGGAGAAGCTAAAAGAAGAAAAGAATTGGGACTCCCTCCAAGAGAGAAACAAGTTGAGTTAAAGTTGCCTGTGCTGGATAAAGAAAATATTCAAAAAAAAGTTAGGTCTTTTTTGTATAAAAATCCAATTCTTCCATTTATTTTTTATGGTCTTGTACTTGGAGCTTTTGGTTGGGGGCTATATAATCTCGTTAAAGGTTTTCAATTGATTAAGTCTTAGAACACTCTCTAGTAATCACATTTTTTGGGGTATTCAAATGTCTAGCAATACTACTCACTATTTGGCAATAAAAACTAACACAAATGAGAGTTCCTGGCTAACTAAGAAAAAAATGGATTCCAATCAGATGTAAAATCATCTCCACCGCTCAATTAGTTGAATATGTCCATAACACTTTCAGACGGAGAATAGTAACTTAGGTAAGAATCTAGAGGCTAGTCCATACATGAATACTCGTCTAACGAAAAGATCATTTCCCAATAATAGTTGCGAATCCTCTCGTCTTCTTCTTTTTCTTGTAATTCAATAAACGTTCTTTTCCGTGTTAATTACTTGAAAGTGTCTGGTCTGTAGGTATAAGGAGCACAACTTGAAAATTTTTATGGCTTTCATTTCTCGTTTGATTAACAAAAGGATCTTTAGCTTAATTAGTAAATTTAATATTTTAAATAAAGTTGTTGAACAGTCTGATAACGACTACCCACTTTATGGTATGGGTGATCACCATAGGTTCTTGCTTTAAGAAATCACCATAGCTTGCAGAATCGATGGTGAGTTTGACATTTAGGCAATATTCTCTTCAGTCGGTGCAACTGGTCTTTAAGTCTATAAAAATCCAACAGTAAAAGTAATATGATTGGTTTATGAAATATAACTGGAAAGATCTTTTAGTAGTCGGTGCGATTCTGGCTGTGTTTCATGGTGCGTTGGCTATGGTCATTGGATCATTTCCTGCAACCTTCAGCAAATTTCTTCGTTTTCTTAAATAAGAATAGATATCAACTATCACTTGCTTGTTGATATTGTTCTTGTATTAGGGGAACTATTTTCTGTCTTAAACCCAATGAAAAAAAATGATTCAAATCATCGCATCCTCTACACAATCTAACCTACTTATCTATGTTGGTGGAGGTGGTTTCATATTATTAGGAAGTTTTTTCTTTGGTCGATTAGTCACATTCTTTTTCCCAAAAAACCCATTAATCAGAAACGGGAAAAAAGAAAAAGTTGAATGAATCAGAAATTCTAAAAGTTAATCCTTGTGATACTGTTTTTATTGGTGAACAAGATTGCGAAATTCCTCTCATTTGTTGGAGAAGCAAGTTAAAACAAGATTCTCACCACTTTTTTATGTCGCAAACGTTTATTCAGACAAAATCAAGTTTGTTCATGGTAAGTAAGTGAAACAAATTTTGTCTAAGCGTGAATAGCGGCTAAAAATAATCTTTGAACCTCTTTTTAACAAATGCCCCTAAATAAACCTATTCCTGATTCTGCGATTAATTATTGGAAAAATTTATTCAATAATTTAAGGTCGAAATTCAATGATCCTAAAAAAGTCAACTAGTTATGGATCCAATACAAGTCTTAGGCAAAAATGATCTTAGGAGAGAGGTTCAAGTTAAAGATGAAAATACGGCAGGTCAGTTGTTAGTTAAAAATACACATTCAAAAGAACGGTATGTAAGAGGAATGTCCAAGAATGCGAAAAAACATTACATCAATAGGAAAGATTGTCCTGTTAAAAATCAATTTCTTGGCCTACCAAAGTGGAGCAGAGAGGATGCCGTAAAAGCTTTTGATACTTATCTGTGGTCACTACATCAAAAAGATGAAATAGAAAAACCTCTGAAGGATTGGTTTAATGCCAGAGTAAAGGAGTTAATGGCTGGACATAATTTAGATCTTATTGATGATATAGATTGTGTAAAAGGGAATAATGATTCTCATGGCTTTACTTTGAAAAATTATATTGAATATTTAGCTAAAGTCCATTGAATTAAGCACCTTACAGCTTTTAGAGGATTAATACTTGTATGAGATCTATTCTTTGAGCCGTAACTGCTACTCGCAAGTCAAAAGAACTAAAACTTTTTGATGAATGATTTGGTCTATAAAGTTGTTTCCCTTTAGATTTTTTCTTTAAGTAAAATAATAATAACTGGAAATAGCCTTTAAAGGAGTCCCTTTATGGTTGATTAATAATTTTTGGAACGCTTTCTTTGCTAGTTTTTTTCGATCACATTGAAGTTAAAGAGACTCTGACTCATAAGTTTAACTAATTATTGAAAACCCCACCTCGAAACTGTCACGTGTCTAAGTATATGTCCTTAATTTTGATGTATGTTTCCAAACTCACCTGCGAGTACAAGGTCAAATGGCTCAACGAATTAACGTTGCATTAAATTCAATCCCATCAGGATGCAGAGATATTGCTGAATTTGCTTTCTTCTGCGGAGTTGGTTTTACTTTTGGGAGTTTAGGTCTTATCTGAGCTCAATCCAGAAAGACAATATTCGAAACTAAATAAAAATTTTAATGTTGTAGTTGGAAGACACGTTCTTACTAAGCTTCTTCTCGTTTTAATGATTCCAGATTAATCTCTCTGTAAATCTAAAAAATAATAATTTCGCGGTTAGCCCTACCCCGACCGAACCTCAGTCAAACCAGATCTTTTACTAACTTACAAAAAGTTAATCAAAAAGCTTTCTGTATAAAGCTTCTCCCCCAAGAACAATGACTACGACCACTTATAAAAAAACTGCTCTAAAAATTTTAGTTCTATGGAACCTTCCAGCATTACTTCTCTTGGCTGGTGCATTCCAAGTTGGCTCTTCAGTAATGGTTTAGAAAAAAATGGAAATGAACCCTTTTAAGCCGATTATTCAGCATTTTGATGGATTTTACGGAAGAATCCGTTCAATAAATGAGCCGATATACAAGTTTTACCTTAAATTGCGCTTAACTAAAGCCACTACGTGAATTCTTTTTCCTTCTCTGACTGCTGATACTTTTGATGAAATCGAGGCTAAAAAAGAATGTGATAAATGGGTGCAAGAAGAAAGCAGTTTTCTCATGTGGGTAAAAGATTGGAAAAAAGACAATGGAGAATTGCAAAGAAAATGGAAAATAAAACGAGTTTCCAAAAGAGTCTGTAAACTGACCTTTTAAGTAAACAATTTATTGGATTGGAATACAAAGTCAGAAATGGAAAAATTCTTGCGAAAAATGAGATAATTGGGAAGAGACATCAATTAATAATTAAAAGGACTTTTTCTTTCAGCCGTAGATCCTCTTGTATGAATTAGATTAAAATCATTAAATCCAATGGAATAAGAGTTGCACCCATATGACAGAACTAATTGAAGTGCTTGGACAATTTGATGTAAGGAGAGATAATGTCGCTACTGAATGTGAAACGGGACAAACTGGTCCGATCTCAATTGATTATGCGCGAATAACTAATACATTTGGTGGAGATCAATTAAATGCTGCTTTGGATGCAGTGAATAATAAAAAAACATATGTCAGAGGTTATGAGAATCAAGCTAAAAAGTTCTATATAAGTAGAAAAGACTGTCCAGTAAGAAATTTTTGTGAGGACTTGGCAGGGTCAAATAAAAGAGCAGAAGCAATACAAATGTTTGATGCATTGTTCTGGGCTTCATGGATTGCTTGTAATGAGATGCCAGTGCAAGCAAGGAAATGGCTCGATGCGAGAGTGAAAGATTATAAAGATGGGACCAAGATGGATTTCATATGCGATTGTCGAAAATTTAGAGGTAATGATGCTGATAAGACTCAGGCAAGCGAGATGACTAGGGCAGAATATCCTTTCGATTGTCATGGGTATACCCTTAAGAAATACATTGAAGAACAAGCGAAGTAAATAAACAATATTTTTTAATAATTTAATTTCCTTTTAATTACTCCAACATTTTTAGTTTCAATTCTTGTCTTAATTTAAAAAATCACATATATATATTTATTTTCAAATTAATTATATTTCCCGATAACTATTTTCTACTATTTTGGAGCATTTGATCACTGGTCTTAATACTCATACCATGATCATTCAGGGAAATCCCCCATTCTGCCTTTAAGTCAATGCACTAAGAAAACCACATTCCACCATCTTTACTTGCTTCTAAGAAACACTTGTTTTGTTCCTTAATATCCTCAATCAAATTTTCTGACTTGTGCAAGTCAATTTTTTGATTGTTGAGAGGTTTTGCTTTTATTGGCCACAGCCTTGATAGCAATGATCTTGTTCTTGCCCTAGCAAATGAAACCATCGATCAATAGTCCTAGTGATTAGTAGAAGCTCATTAGCTTCCTATGATTTTTATAGCCTCAAAAAAGAGATTACCTATTATATTTGTTATGAGATAAAGATCAGGATGGATGGAGATCTAAATGATGGTGTGAATTTTCCAGATTTATTTTTACTAATATTTTTCCTTTTGTTGCCTTTGCTTTTTTTAAAGTAACTTTGCTTAGAGCAAGAGCATGAGTTGAGAAAGATCAGCTAGAAAGGGTTAATGAAATTCTTTTTACCGATTTACCGAGATCTTAATGATTACTTTGCTGTAAGGACTAAGACTATATCCCGTATAGCTATAGCGGACATTATGGATAACAGTATGCTGATTAGATGGTATAGCAAAATTTTTGATAGCTATCTACTCGTGAAAGACTTGAAAGGTTTTGGGTATTTTGAATCTGACTACTCACATGGATATGTACAAGCTACCTTTAGATTTAATAAGCTTGCATTGGATGTTATACGCTTTCAATTAGACCTTCGGGGACTGAATAGAAGAAACACCAGAGAGATTTCTATCATTGAAGATTCAATGAAAAATTAATTAAACAATCCAAAGCCGTGTATTTAAGACAGCAGGTATGAGTATCCTTAGAAAGGGATAAAGCTAAAGAGTTCGAAAAAAGAAATAACTACAAAAATACTGTTTATCTTCTTAATCTTTTTAATCTTATTAATCTTATTGAACTTCAAGTTAATTAACTTGAAGTTCAAATGATCGATAGTTTCTACTGGTAATAAATATGAAAACTATAAAAACCCTTTTCCTATGTATTACTTAACTTGAGGTTTTCTTTTTGACGAATAATTCGGAGATCCAGAATAAATGAAACAAAATTACTCAACTGATAACGAAATCAAAACCGTTCCTATCGACGGATTCAAACTGAATGAATAATTTCCATAATAGTTATCTATAATTTAAGGGAGATATACTCCTTCCGTTGTGATTGAAACTAACGATTTAGAATTAAAGTTCAAACTTTGTAAAAGCTTTATAGTTAAAGAGGTTATTGCATTAGATCCACTATCAAGGAGGCAATGGCTTTTTACTTACAAAGGGATTATTAAATACGCTGATTCTCAAGGTGATGAACTTACTAAAGAGCAGATTATAGGAGCAGATATTTATAGAGGCCTTATTAAGCAGGTAGAAGTATTAATTAAAGAAGAAGATTTTGAAGGGCAAAATTACAATGCTTATAAAAGTCGTGATCCTAACTATGAAACTATTTACAGAAAACGTTTAAAACAAATACGAGAAGATTTTCCAATACCTGATCAATTTAAAGATAGGACTTCATAAAATCTTCACAGGAATAATAATGAAAAAGCCATTAGCGCTAATTATGTGATTCTTTTATTGATTCTTTTTCTTAGAGCTTTTAGTTGATAGTTAAATCTCATCTGCTTTATATGTTGCAGCTTTTCGGCCAGATCGATTGGCATTGACCTTGCAGCTTTAACGAGTTCAAAAGCGTACCTATGAGTATCTTTTTTATAAGAATCCATAGTCGAAGTAAGGACATATAAATATCATGGCAACTAAAAACACACTTTGTCTATGTAAAAAAAAAAGTTAAGTATTAACGCTGTTCGGTTGATAATGAAAATGTCCCATCCAGAAATCTAAATCTTATATGTCAGATATCTATTCTTCTTCAAAATCCAATAGGAAATTAACTTTTTGTTCTTTCTTATTTTATTGATCTCAACCTTTCCGCCAGAGTACGAGCTCACCTCCTTGGCTTCTTGCTGAAAGCCATTGACCACTCTCTTCTAATGCAATTAGGGCAAAAACTGACTTCTCTTCCTCTATAGGTTCTCTAAGAGTTTTTCTCAACAAAACATTTGAACCAGAATTGAGTTCAATTACGTTAAAAAAATACAGTAATATAGGTCTCTCTCCACTTAAAAAACCAGATCCTGAAAACGCTATTGTCAAGATTCCAAATTTAATGGATGTGAGAATAAAAAATTTATATAAATCTTCGGTTGAGGTGTCCTTTTTGAACTCTATATTTGCAGAGAAGACTCTAAGCAGTGAACTGAAAAGAGAATCTTTTTCCTGCTTGTTTTTTTTCCATACTGATACAAACTTCCAGTTTCCAATAAGCGAATTCAATCCAATTCCACTTCCTTGATCTTTTGCATGTTTTTCAAGTTTTATAAGCTTTTCTTTGTCTGGGAGTTCAATTGAAGTCTTTCTCAATAATTCTTCTTTGTTTGAATTTTTTCGAGGGGTGAGATTTTTTTTATCTCTTTGAAGCAAAAACAAAAGTGGTATTGTCGCAATTAATAACACTGAGTCTATTAAAAGAAATTTAGTTA
>QCFJ01000032.1 GCA_003280265.1 Prochlorococcus sp. AG-363-G03
GAACAAAACTCTTACTACTAGCTCTAACCGCTACACTCATCATCCCCCACTCCATCACAACTGAATCGAAATTACTATGGGTAAGAACACCAAAGTATTTCTACATGTGGGTTGTCATCATAGAGATTTCTAATAGATAGGAGTAGAGATAAGTCAAGAGCCAAAGCACTCTTCAAGATCTAAGAAATAAATAAGTGCTATTGACTCTGTGAACAGAGAATCACATCTTTCGTGCGGTCTCTGCATTGTCGGAACACCCGAGACCCTGATTAAACACCAGGGTCCCACTATTTAGGAGGAGCCATCATGTCTTGCGGAAATCCTTTTGTCCACATGCTTAAGAGCGCGCGCGAATCATTATTTGATTTACCCAAGCATCAACACGAATACATCGATGATATTGAGATGGAGTGTTTGCAATTTGGGTTCTGCTCTAAACCTAAGATTTCTACGCGCTCTTTAAAAGAAATTCCCTATTTTCATTTCTAAGAGGACTAAATCAATGGAATATCAATGTCCCGATTGTCCTTATGTATACGACGAAGAAGCTGGTGATCCTGATAACGGAATCTCACCAGGTACCAAGTTTGAAGATTTGCCAGCCAGCTGGATTTGTCCTATCTGTAGAGCAGAGAAAACAGGTTTCGAACAACTAGAATGACCTAAGCCTACAAGGCTAGATCACAAGCTCAATACAAATTATTTACTTTGGGATTTGGGATAGAGATTGCTGAGCTCTATCTCTAGGTCCTTAAAAAATTACCAGAAATGTCTGAAAGGTGATTACGTATAGAGCTAGGACTAGCTTCCCCCCAGGGGGGTCCCATAAGGTCAGAAGATAGGCATGAATATGTCGTTTAGCATGATTACCATAAGATTACCAATCTTTTTTGATCTCTATAACTTCCTGCTATAACTAGCTTTTTAGTCTAAGTTGTGTAATCGGCATTTATTCACTACATCCCCTTTTCTGATTCACTACATATGTCTACTACTGGGATTAGAAAGAAAAAAATAATCACATTCTTTCTATAACTAATCACGCTTTCAAATTGTATGGCCAGTATTAATACGCATTGAAATTAAATATATAAGTAAAGAAGTCTAGCCATATTTTTTAGAGGTAGTTTTAATAAATAGAGTTATAGATTTTATATGTCCCTTGCAATCACTGAGCTTGAGTTGACCGATGCTAGTACAATTTCAATTCCTACAGATGCAATATTGATACTTTTTCTATTAATTGTCTTTGCATTAATAGGTTATTACTTTAACAACATTCTCGATAATCAAACAAATCAATTTGTTGAAAAAGTAGACGATAATTTACATCTTGAATTAGTCAAAGAAAAGCCAGAAAATCAATTAATTCTTGAGTCAGATCCGGTGAATCACGAAAAATCAGAAAAGCCAAATATTAAAAAACTAAATTTCATACCACCTTCAAAATTTTGGGGGATTGGTAGTTTGGCTATTGTAGCCATAGGAGGCTCAAGTCTTTTAAGGATCCAATCTATCCAAAATTCATATAAAGAAGTGAACACTAGTCATGTCAATATCAAGACAGAGAATCAATCGACAAAATCTTTATTATCAATGGCTCAAATAAAATCATCAAATCAATCTCAAACTAAAATAAAAAAAATCAGTTATGTTGATCCCTTATTATCAACTAACAATAGTTTCGAAAATAATAATTTTTTACAGGTTCAGCCAAGACGAACAGAGGATTTTTTCTCTTTCTAAAACGTATAAGCCAGTACTATATTAACCCCTCATACCCCTTAGTAAGTCAGTACACAAAACCAAAGGATACGTCTTTTAGTACTGTTACCTTAGTGTTACCCTTCTTCTCTGACACCTTTAGATCCTTTGCTATAACAAGCTTTACAGACTATGTTGTGCGGAAAGTTGATATTCATTCAGGTAAAAACATCACTTGGTACAGCTGCTATATCAGGCTGGTGTTCCAGTCCCTGTGATTGCAGCCAACACCGACACGAGCATGAAATATATCCAAGAGCATTACTTCCATTACAGAGCTGATGAGTCTACAGAGATTCTTGGTAAAGGTAGACAGATCAAGCCAGCAGAAGAAAGCCTGAGGTGGATTGGGTCTGGTTAGTTCACAATCATCAATTGATATAGGTAATGCACCATTATCAGTTAAATCTTCCTATAAATATCAAGGCAAGCTAGATGTCAATGCTGACGGGGTTACAGAAGCAATCTATACAAATAGAGAAAGTGGTCGCTGGGTAACAGCCTCTATCGATCCCATTACTGATGGATTTAATTATGGAAAACATGGGAAAGGAAATAGTACGAGAATCGTCGGTATCTATGAGGATCCTCTTGTTAAGGCTGGACTAGTAGAAAAAGATAGTGATTTAGAAGGTTCTCGGACTTTTGTGAATGATCTCAAACTCGATAACCTCATCCTTAAAACAGTGGGAGATTTTGATAAAGATAGATATGAAGAAGTCTATTGGAGCAAAGTCGACAATACTGCAGACCTCAGAGCCGTTATGTGGGAGGACGGCAATATCCAATATGCTAATTATCAAAACCTAACTCAGATGACTGATTATTTAACCAGTCATGGCTTTGCTGATACTGTTGCTTTGATTGCTTAGATGAAGCGCTGCCTCATGAAAGAACCAGAGGTCCAGGATTCTGGTTTAAAATAGCCTACAAAAGGCATAAGGAAATGAATTAATACAAAGAGCTATTCATTAAAAGACATTTTTTTAATCGTTGATATAACAATATTAGTAAATAAGATTATTTTTTAATGAAGAAAATTCTTCCAATCACAATACTAAATCATCTTTTTGATATCTTAAAAATATTTGCTTTTATTGCTGCAATTACCTACATAGCCATTCAAACATTAGAAATATTTCAAAGAAGAGAAGTTTTACATTTAACTATATTTACGTTAATGTTTGTTATTGCGAGTTTCCAACTATCAATTTCTACTTATTTTCAGGACATAGAATCCAATGAACATTCTTATAGATTATTTGGTGCATCGATGATTATGTTTTGCGCTGGATTTTTTGAATTAGTGGACGTAGCAATTGATCATAGTCTCAGCGATATAAACAAATATAATTATAACCTGATAATTTCAATTGGTTCTATCACAGAGTATGTAATCGCACTTTCTGCAATAATTATTGCTATGATTTCTCTAGAAAATTTTAGAATAACTATTAAGAATTGGATTTCTGTCTTTAGACAACAAGCTAATTAATAGGAGTCCCATTACGTAGTGTAATCGGCATTAATACGAACATATTGATCAGACAAATCACACCCCCAAGCAGTAGCTGTACCTTCCCCTATTCCTACCCTTACCTTAATACTTATCAGATCATCGATCAAATATTCTCCTTTCAATCTTGCTTTCATAAAATTACTAACTATTTTTCTATCAAAATCCATAGGTATTCCATCAGAAAATATTTCATAAGGACCAATCCATAATTGGACATCACTGATATTAAAAAAGATACCTGAACGACCGAGTGCAGCAATAATTCTTCCCCAATTAGGATCAGAACCATGAATTGCAGTTTTAACTAAAGAAGATGAGGCAATTGTACGAGCTATTACACGAGCATCTAAGTCACTTTGAGCACCCTCAACTTTTATCTCCAGCAAACAATTAGCGCCTTCTCCATCCCTTGCAATTGCTTTAGCCAAGTATTGAGCTGTTAGATGTAGTCCATCTTCGAGGGTTGATAAGTATCTTGGATCTAATTCTGCTCCAGAAGAAAAAGCTAAAAAAGTGTCATTTGTACTCGTATCTCCATCAACTGTAATGGAATTAAAAGATGATTCTGCAACCCTCTTTATCATATCCGTCCATAAAGTATAGTCTACGCCTGCATCGCACGTAATATAGCTCAACATTGTTGCCATTGAAGGATGAATCATACCCGAGCCTTTAGCCATTCCACCAATCGATATTCGTCTTCCTCCTAAAACTGCTTGATATGCAATTTGCTTTACCTGAAGATCAGTTGTCAAGATTGCATTTGCTGCATCCAAGGAGGCCTCCTTATCTAAACTGTTTATAAGGTGATCCAAATGACTATTAACCTTTTCAACAGGTATTGGTTCACCAATCACACCCGTGGAACATATCAAAACTTCTTCATTAGATAATCCCAGGCGTTGAGCAAGCTCATATGTAATAATTTCACTATCAATTTTGCCTCTACTACCTGTACAAGCATTTGCCTGTCCAGAGTTGATAACCACAGCACGTATTTTTCCCTCAGATGCCTTAAGTCGATCAATACATAGATCTACGCAATAAGCACGAGTCACTGATTGAGTAAATGTCCCACTGCAACAAGCGCCATCAGGTGCATATAGCAAAGCAAGATCTTTCTTCCCAGAAGGCTTTAATCCAGCGGAAATGCCAGATACCAAAAAACCATCAGGGGTAGTAATACCACCAGATATTGGAGACCATACAGAAGATGTCAAACGACTCAAATTCAGAAGAGCATTTTTCACTTACTATCAATATTAATGATTGACCAAAAACAAACCAACAAACTTTGCCTAAGATGGAAAGGCAAGCAAAGAAGAATAGGTATCACTGGAGGTATTGCCAGTGGAAAAACAATCATTGGAGATTTTCTATTTCAAGCTAAACAATGGCCTATTGTAGATGCTGACTTATATGCGCATGAAGCATTAAGAGCTGAAAGTCCAATAGCAAAAAAAGTCTTATTGAGATATGGAAGTACAATAATTCAAAATTCAAGTAAAAATAATCAAATTATTAATCGCAAAGCATTAGCCAAAATAGTTTTTCAAAATGATATTGAAAAAAATTGGCTAGAGGGAATAATACATCCATTCGTAAACAAAAGAATTGAAGAAGAATTAGAAAAATTGAAATCAAATTCTATAGTAATTTTGATTATTCCCCTCCTATTTGAAAAAAATTATACTGGTTTATGTAGTGAAATTTGTTATATAGATTGCTCTAGAAGCATGCAATTAAAACGACTTCAGTCAAGAGATAAATTAAGTCTTGAAGAAGCCAATCTAAGAATCGATGCACAATGGGACAACGCTTTAAAAAAACAATTTGCAGATCATATAATTAATAATTCTAATAATGATGAGACATGGAAAGTGCAGGTAAAAAAATTATATAAGGTCTAACCTTGTAACTTTTTATTTAATATTTGATTAGCGAGTTTAGGATCTGCTTTCCCTTTGGTTTCCTTCATTAATTGACCCACAAAAAAACCTAACAATTTCTTCTTACCAGCTCTAAAAGATTCAACCTCATTAGGATGATTAAGGATCAATTTATCAATAATTTCCTCAATAACTTTTGGATCACCAATCATACCCAAACCACGTTCTTTGACTAACTGCTTTGGAGAACCACCTTTACTTAATAGTTCAGGCAAAATTTCTTTAGCAATTTTTCCACTTATTTCTCCTGCATCAATCATTTTCAACATTTCTGCTAATTGATTAGGCTTAAAAGATAGTTGATCAAATGATAATCTATTAGATTTAATAAATGCTGCTATATCTCCAGTTATCCAATTTGCTGTTGATTTTGGTGCTCCACCTTCATGAACAACTTTTTCAAAATATTTAGCCATTGAAGATTCGTCAGTCAAAACTCGTGCATCATAAATAGAAAGGCCAAGATCTGCTGCGTATCTATTCCTTTTTGCAGCTGGCAATTCTGGTAATTCTGAGCGCCATTTTTCTTTTAAAGCATGACTTACTTCAATCGGACCTAAATCAGGATCAGGAAAATAACGATAATCGCTACTACCTTCTTTTGATCTCATGCTTTTAGTCAGTTGCTTACCTTCATCCCATAACCTCGTTTCTTGTTTTACTTCTTCTCCAGATTCATAAGCTTTAATTTGCCGCTTAATTTCATATTCACAAGCTTTCTGAATAGCTGAAAATGAATTCATATTTTTGATTTCTACCTTTGTACCAAATGGATCATTAACAGTTGGCCTGACTGAAATGTTCACATCACATCGCAAAGACCCCTCCTGCATATTCCCATCAGACACTCCCAAATAACGCATAATTCTTCTGATTTCAGCTGCATACTCCGCAGCCTCTCTGCCTGTTCTTAAATCAGGTTTACTAACTATTTCAGCTAGTGCTACGCCTGCTCGGTTGTAATCAACCAAAGAATGGGTGGAGCCTGACAATTGATCACTACCTGCGTGAACAAGTTTTCCAGCATCCTCCTCCATATGTAATCTTTCAATACCTATTTTTTTGACATAAGTTTCTTTGCCTTTTTCGGCAACTTCTACCTCTATCCAACCATCTTCTGCAATAGGTTCATCAAATTGAGATATTTGATAATTCTTTGGTAAGTCTGGATAAAAATATTGCTTTCTATCAAATTTACTGTGAGAGGCAATATTTAAATTCAAAGCCATCGCTGCTTTGACTGCATATTCCAAAACCTTTTTATTTAGGACTGGCAAAGTGCCTGGTAAGCCACATACCACCGGGTCAATATGAGTATTTGGATCGTCACCAAAGTTGGTTGATGCACTAGTAAATATTTTGCTTTTAGTTCCCAACTGCACATGCGTTTCTAATCCAATTACAACTTCCCAAGAAACATTTGATTCTGACATTAATTTGACCTAGATATATGAATCTTATGAAAGAAAAGCTCAGTCATGGAAGCTAACGTAATCTAAAACATTGAAAATAACATTTTCCAAATCCAAGCAATGGGTATCTTAAATGAAAAACCATTGTTAATCCTCGGAGGAGGATTAATGGGTCTTGCAATAGCCCATGAACTTGCTCAAAAAGGCAAACGCGTAGAAATTTTAAGTAGAAACAGAAGTGAAGCAGCAGGCTTTGTTGCTGCTGGCATGCTGGCCCCTCACGCTGAGGGACTTACAGGTGCGCTTTTAAGTCTTGGTCAAACTAGTCTTCAAAGACACCCGAGATGGGTAGAAAGCATTGAGACAAATAGCAAAATGTCATGTGGTCTTAAAACTTGTGGGATTGTTGTCCCGTTTGAAAACCTCAAAGACTGTGAATCCTATCCAACATATAAATTTGGTGAAAAGCTAAACAGGAATGAGCTAATTAAAGAAGTTCCAGGACTCTCAGAAAAATGGAAATTAGGTTTACTTTTTAGGCAGGACGGTCAAATCGATAATCGAAGACTTTTAATGAGAGCTCTTGAAAAAGCTTGTGTTGAATTAGGTGTTCACTTTCAAGAAGGGGTTGAAGTGATTGAAATAATGAAAGATTCAAATCAATTTAATGGGGTCAAAATTAAAGACATTAATGGAAAAATCAATCATTTAAAAAGCGAAGAGGCCGTTCTCTGCTGCGGAGCCTGGAGCAAACAAATATTCAAAACACTCCATATTTTTCCTGTTAAAGGCCAGATGTTATCTATTCAGGGACCAAAACAGATTCTAAAAAGAATTATTTTTGGACCTGGCATTTACTTAGTTCCAAGAGATGACGGCCTAATAATCGTAGGGGCAACTAGTGAGCGTGAGGCAGGCTTCCAAAAAGGACTTACTCCAAAAGGACAACGCGAGCTACAAAAAGGAATACAATCTCTTATCCCTGAACTTAATCAACTTCCTCATATGGAGAGATGGTGGGGGTTCCGTCCATGCACACCAGACGAAGGACCTTTACTTGGAATGTCATCAATTAATGGACTCTGGCTTGCTACTGGGCATCATCGCAATGGAGTTCTGTTGGCAGCTATAACTGCAGAATTAATTGGAAAATCTATTTGCTCGAGCTCTTTAAGTAATAAGGAAAGTAGTTTTTTGTCCCAATTCAGATGGGACAGATTTTAAAAACCACTCACCAAAAGATTGTGAAGTTCAGCAATAATTTATTCAACTCTCCATGATTGATCTGATGGGGTCCAATCATTAAGTTCATTTTTCTGGAACCATAGATCAATTTCAAATACCGCTGTATCAGAACCATCAGAACCATGAATGACATTACGACCAATATTCACAGCTAAATCACCTCTAATAGTTCCAGGTTCTGCCTCAAGAGGCTTTGTTGCTCCAATCAATTTTCTCGCACTTGCAATAACACCTTCACCCTCCCAAACCATCGCTACAACAGGACCACTTGTTATGAAATCAACTAAACTTGAAAAGAAAGGACGATCTTTGTGAACACCGTAGTGTTTTTCGGCAAGTTCTTTGCTTGGTGTGAGTTGCTTTAGGCCTACTAATTTGAATCCTTTGGTTTCAAAACGACCAAGAATCTCAGCGATTAAACCTCTTTGCACACCATCTGGCTTGATAGCAACAAAAGTTCTTTCCAAAGTCATTGCGATATTCAATAATATGAAGCCATAGTCTTCCTAAAACTACCCTCTTGGCAAGTAAAACATGACACTTAATAAAACTGTTCTTAGATTTAATTCTATTAATC
>QCFJ01000033.1 GCA_003280265.1 Prochlorococcus sp. AG-363-G03
ACTTTTTCCCAATATAATTCAGCAAGATTTAACTCTTTTTGAGACTTTTTACTCTCAACGAATGCTTCCTCTAGAATATTAATCTCACCTAAATCATATACATTATTTCTGATACTAAGAATTGATTCCAATAATGTTGAACCACTTCTAAACATCCCTACAATAAAAATATTTTCAGGAGGATTTGCATGTTTTTTTTTATATAAATCTTTCTTATTAGATTCAATAAGTAATATCTTAGATTTATTAAATATAATATCAGGTTTAGAGGGTTTAATACCAAGTTTTAATTTATTTGCCAATTTAAGGTATCTAGAACCTTCTTCATAATTTTTTTCCTTATGAAGAATATTAGCTCTTGCAAAGTAAATATCAATTTGCTCTGCCTTTGATATATTAATTAAGATATTTTTAGAAAAAAGTTGTTTTTTCCAGATATCATTATTATTATTTGCATATTTCAATCCAGATAGATTAAAATATGCTTTTGCTAAATTAGGGTTAATTTGAATTGATTTTCGAATAGAAAGTTCTGCTTCTTTTAATTTGCCAAGATCTCTCAATATGCCTCCTAGATTTGAATGCACTTCTGCATAATCAGGTTTAATTTTAATTGCTTTGCGGTATAATAATTCTGCTTCTTTTAATTTGCCAAGATCTCTCAATATGTTCCCCAGATTGGAATATGCTTCTGGGTAATTAGGTTTAATTTTAATTGCTTTGCGGTATAATAATTCTGCTTCTTTTAATTTAGTTAGATATTTCAATATGGTTCCCAGATTAAAATATGCTTCTGGGTAATTAGGTTTAATTTGAATTGCTTTGCGATATAAAAATTCTGCTTCTTTTAACTTCCCAAGGTTTTGCAAAATCACTCCAAAATTAGAAAAAACTCTGTGATCATTACATCCCTGATTTATTATTTGTTCATAATATTTTGCTGCTTCTGAAATATTTCCTTGAGAATGAAACCTAAATGCTTGATAAATTATTTGTTCTTCAGAAGTTTTCAATGGAGCATTGGTGTTAAAAGTAATATTTTCTTTGATTTTTTCTAAATCATATGGAACTGGGTATGTTTTTACTTCAGCGATTTTTTTCCTCAATTTTACTTGTTTACTTGAATCATCCATATTCTCTAAACTTTTCTCTTTTTTGTTCTTGTAATTTTACTACTAATACTAATCGGGTAAAGCATTACTTCCATTACAGAGCTGATGAGTCTACTAAGATTCTTGGTAAAGGTCGAAAGATCAAGTCTCAGCAGCAAGCAAAACTCTCTTTACTGAAATGACTGGGTTTGGGTGAGTAATGCATTGGTAACGGGTCCTTGCTTGAGGTGTCGATGTGGTTCGTCTGAAGGGCTATTAATTCATTAGCGTTAATCTCTCAAAGTTGTCTACAATTAACTTAAGCGTCCATATATTTCATCTTTCTTATTGGGTTGCTTGGCCTCCATTGCAAGAGTCCCTTTAGATATTGATCTAGAGGAGAACGTCCACATAGATTTAAACAAGGTATTATTTACCGTCAATACTTACCTAATAAGGCTTCAACCAACCGTGTCACGTCTTACTTCATAAAGAGTAGATCGACTGGAATATCCAAACAAAATTGCGCCATCGTTATGGAACTTTTAAATAAAATGTAGTTATCATGAATTTAATCTAAAATTTAGTATATTAAAAATTTTTTCTTATGGCTAATACTCAACCAAGAGTAAATTCTTTGTTTAATACTTATATGGCATATTTTGAAAATACCGAACTCGCAAATGACCTTGAGAAATATATATTGTCACTTCAATCAATAGGAATTGACTCAAATATTGCCACTAAAATAAAACATAATCTTAAAGAGTCTAAATTTAATTTTTTCAAAAGAGATGAAGAAGTCATAAAAAAGTCAATTAATTATTTTGCAAGTTGTCTAAAACTTCTACTCAATAAGTTGTACAAGGAGGATTCTGCCTATAGAATTAATTTTGTGGATAGTTGGTATCACATAGGTAGTAAATATAGTGTTCATCATGTCCATAAGCATCCAGGTTGCAGTTGGTGTGGTGTCTTTTATGTTAATCCGGGTGAAAATAGCTCGGGCAATACCGTTTTTCTAAGTCCTATTAATTCTGACTTTAAAGATTATGGAAATAAGTACTTGTTTGATAATGAAGCCCTAGCTGTTCAACCTAAAATTGGACAGCTGGTTATGTTCCCATCTTATCTACAACATTTTCAGTCCTTATATGAGGGCGATGAAACAAGAATTGTAATTGCATTTAATTGTGCTGTATATAGAAATAGTTAAGGAGGGGGTTGGGAGAAACACTCTAACTATCACTAACCCAAGCTCTCTAACTAACGGTATAGCTGATATAAGTATGTCAATGACATATGAATATCATTTATACAACTAATAAACCTTTGAGTGAAGAAGAAATACAATATCAATCTGTTTGAGCCTATAAAAATCAATGACAAGCAGATCTAAAATGTTAGACGAAATAATGTTCTACATACTTGAAAGAGCAAAGTGCGAAGAAAAAAATCTTTTATGAAATATTTTGGTGAGAATTCAAAAGCAAGTAAAAATAAGATTCTTCCATTCATTTCCAAATACCCATTCTTTATAAATTTGATCTCCCTGAGTACCGTCTTCATTCAAGATAAAGCCTTTATAATTTAACGACTCCATAAAACCTAAAAATTCTTCTGGTTTCATACTTGCGTTATCACGTAAGCAGATAGGGTTTATTTCACATAGAATTTTAGGTTTGGAAATTTTAAGTGTATTTAATGCACCTTTTAGAGCATGAGGTTCTGCTCCCTCAATATCAATTTTAATTAATGCAACTTTTCTTGAAGAAACTATTTCATCTATCAATCTAATAGGCACATCATTTATTTCATAGCCTTTTTGAATAAGTTCATTTGTGAAAGAGGGGGATGGGTTACTTCTGAAATGAGTCCCTCCAGAGTTTCCTGCTGATGGTAAAACAAATACAATTCCTCTACCTTCGACATCTGCAACTGCTGAATTAATTAACTCTACATTTGGAAAGTTATTTGTTTCTATATTTTTTTTTAGATAATAAAAATTACTAGGCCTAGGTTCTATTGCTATTACATCTCTAGATGATTGTGCAAATAGAATAGTAAACCACCCAATATTTGCACCAATATCAATAATCATCCCATCATCTAGTTGAGGAATTAAATTTTGAAAATATTTCGTTTCTGATGGCTCATAAGTTCCAAACATTGCTACTCTAGAAACAGCATAGTCTCCTAAATCACCCCATAGCTTAAGACCATTTTCCAATTCAACCATTGCAGGAGTATTTAACGCAAATTCTCTTTTAGCAAGCTTATCTTCATCATTAGAAGGTATTAATTTAATTTGTATTTTATTTTTTATTTTGCTTAATAAAGCCTTAGGAGACTTGACTAAGTTAATGCTATTACCAAGCAAATTAATTAGTTGTTTTCTCAAGGATTAGATATAAAACTATAATTAATATCTTATACTAAGAAAGCTTAGTTTTTCGAAGTAGCATTTCTTTTTTAGTATGCGCAGAATTTAAAGAATATTATTTTAATAATATCTAAACGCTAAATACATCCAACCTCTCTAAGTCAATATCCTGTATAGAGATATGGTTATAACTATTGGCTAGGTAACCTAATCAGTGGAATAGATGCCCGATATCAAGCACTCCTAGGGGTTGCAGAGTCATCAGAGAACAAAAGACTCTTTACAGACAGACTGGCTATGGTTAACTACTAAGATTTCCATCACAAATTTCTTCACTCTCATTCTTCATAGAACCACCACTCATTTACCCCCATACGCCGCTTGAATTTAACTATCCTGCAAGGAATCTAATCGATCACTTTGTATAAATCCAACTATGTGCGGATTATGTGTGAGCAAAGCGTGAGCAGCTGAATTTGACAGAACTAAATTCCTTTTATTCCAATAAATTTTAGGTTACTTTGTATAACCGACAGAGACCTCATCCTTAACCTCAACTTAATTTGAATAATCGGTATTGATCTAATTCGCAACTCTAACTTACTTCTCTTTACAGAAATTTTATTGCCTTTAGGAGACACAAAAATCTTCTCAATTATTTTTCCTTCTCTTACAATTATTCTAATTGTTTGTCCTGAAAATCTACCCTGAAACCAATCTATAATATCTGGATAAAACATATCATTTTTTTTAGTAGACGTTATTGAAAAAGTAGGTAAAAATTTTGTTGAATTAATTTTGCTTTCAATAGATCCTTTAGATTGAGTTATTAAATTATTAATTTTGTAGCGAATGAGCTCTGTTTCGGTTGGTTCTCTATGAAACCTTGATGTTAGCTTCCAATGAATTAACTCGTATTGGGACTCAAATCGTTTTGTAACTCGATGGTATTTGGATTGTATTTTCTTTTGCTTACTCTTCAGATAAGTAAAAACAGGCATCTTTAATATCTTCGACTAAACTTATATATCGTAGATTTGGATATAAAACCAGCTAATGAATGCTGATAAAAATACTGTGAAGCAACTATTGAAGAAAACATTTAAAATAACTTTATCGACTTTGGCAAATTTTCTCTGGCTTGAAATACCTACAAAGAATCGATATAACTTGTACACCCTATCTTTTCAAAATGCTAAATCTTATTACGATATCGATAAGTTTGTTTTTAATAATACTTGCTGGATGGACTGTCACAACTTACTTTATAAAAAAAGATTCTCAAGAGGTAATCAAAGAAGAACTGACCAATTTATTTGATATTTGCAAAAAGTTTTTCTTATCTCTAAGAAATCTAATAAGAATCTTAACAAGTACGTCTCTTTCACCCGAAGAGAGAGATATAACCCCTATGGAAGAAGCTGTATCAAAGAAAGATGAGCAGGTATTAAATGTAGTTCAACCAATTAATGAAATCAATGAGAAATCAGAAGAGGTAAAACATGATGATTACGATGATGACGTCGCACTTTCTTCATTTAGTCCAGAAGTCGTTGAAGTAATTAACGAAGAAGAGGAAAAAGTTGCATAAGTAAATTCAATAGAATCTAAGAAAAACTTCTTCATTCTCATTATTCATACAACCGCAACTCATTTCCTCGATACGCCGTATCACAGAACGATATGGAAGAACAGTCGCTGAGTTGTCGAATTGGTCCTATGAATATTCAAGAACACCTAGTTGAAAAAGGCTTTGCGAGTATCTATGAAAGGTATTCAAGTCCATTTTAGTGGAGCATGAATAAAATATGAAACTCCGTAATACTGCGATTGCTTTAGGAATTGGTGCTGTCACTGCTACTGGTTTATCGCTTCTAAAAGTTAATAAGGATCTTATTGTTGGATCTACTGCTGTTGTTGTGGGTGCAGGGTTGATGATTGCTTTAAAAGACAAGAACGATCTCAATTTAAAAGCAAGCAACTATGAATATTTTTTTAATAGGGCACAAGATAAATTTGAACTTGCAGATTATAAAGAGGCAATAATCGATTACAACAAAGCATTAGAACTTTCACCTACTGAGATTTGTCTTGTCTACTCAATGCGCGGCAATGCGAAACGTAATTTAGGTGATTTTGATGGCGCAATCTCTGATCAAAATAAGGCATTAGATTTTGATCCTTTATATGCAGATGGATATTTCAATAGAGGTATTGCCAAGTTTAAAAAGGGAGATTTTTATGGTGCAATTCAAGACTATTCACAAGTTATAAAAATCAACCCAAAAGATTCAGATGCATTTTTTAATCGTGCCAATGTAAAAAAAGAAATTAGAGATATGCAAGGTGCTTGCGAAGACTGGAGACAAGCAGCTGATCTTGGGGATGATGATGCTACAAAATTCTTAAGTGAGAATTGCAAATGACTCTCTTCCTTGCAGTTTTTATCCCAATAACAATCTTGGGGTTCCTTGCCTTGCTTTAATTTAATTGGAAAGCTAGGTTTTAGAAAATAATCAGCTCATATTTTGAGAAATTTAATTTTATTAGTCTTGATTGTTTCTGGACTTTCCTTCCCTGTTGTCAGATATAACGCAGCTACCTTCTTACATTTTTCATCTGAACTTTTATACAAATCAGTAGATAATGAAAAGCTAAATTTTGAATACTGGCATGACAATTTGAATAAGGACTAATACTTAAATACTTACTCAATATCTCGTCTAGCTTTCTCCATAGCTTCATAAATTAGTGACCATTCAGCCATTGTGTTTGGACTACTAACGACTCATCCCATTTCGTCGGTAAAGGTAGAAAGAACAAGCCAGCAGAGGAAAATTTGTGGTGGATTCGGTCAAGTTAGATTCACAATCATCAACTTCTGTTGAAACTACTCCCTTAAATATATTTTTTTTTATAAAATATATTTATAATTATTATCTGGGGGAATGGGAACTTTAGACGCTGTCTATAAAAGCTATCAAATTGAAACTAGTTTAGAAATAGAGCCTTTTAATAGATACATAGAAGTATATGGACTCAAAATAGCTGGCTTGAAAGCAACAGGAGGAAACGTTGCTGTAGAAGATGAATTTATAAGAAAGATAGCTCAAACAACAAAATTATTACTCAACCCAGAAGACACATCGATTGATTCAGACTCTCAAATTAAAGCTATTAAGCATTTAAAAACAATCAATACCCTACAAAGAATAGGAGTTGAGGAAATGGATTCCTACACTCCTACCTTAAACGGAGATAATTATTCAGGATGGGACTTAACAAATGACAAGCATAGTCTTACCGATTTCATATGGCAATTCGACCTTTCTGGTGATTCAGAGAAAACAGCTAACACTCAAATAACAGAAGTACTTGAACATTTACTCCATACACTAGTTAGATTTGCCTTGCCAGGTGCTTTTCCAGCACAATTTCTATTTATTGAAGATAGAAGCCCTGAATACGGTGGGGATGTCTCAAAAGAGGAGCCAATATTGTCCGGCTTGCTTTATGAAGCAGCAAAAGAAGCTATTAACAATGGGGTTTTTGATGCTTCAAGCTACAACCATATGGGAGTGGGTAGTTTCAGATATTGGAAAACAGTAATGGTTGAATATCAATACGCTTTAACCTTTGCAGAATGGGGATATATTGAAAAATATTCAGGCAGTCTTGATCCAGAATGGTCAGATAATTACTTAACTCCCGATAAGATTAAGGAAGGAAATCCTTTGGGACATAGCTTGTATGAAAACTATATTAAAAAAGTAATTAGTAAGCCTTCAAACATTGAACTGGAAAAAATTTTCAAAGAAAACAATCAAGGGCTTTCTGGATATATCGCAAACACTGGAAGCAATTCAAACGATGAGCTTACTGGTAGTAGTAGCAATGAAACTTTCTTCGCCTCAGAAGGCTCCGATACAATTAATGGTGAAGGAGGGAACGACACTTCTGTTTATTCTGGAAAGTTTTCTGATTATTCATTTACAAGAACAACAAGTTCCCTAACAGTTTCCGATCAAAGAACAGGAACAAATGATGGAACAGATACTCTTCAGGATATTGAATACATTCAGTTTTCAGATCAAACCGTAGAAGAATCGAAAGTAGACGTTATTAAAACATATAGTGGTGAATTTAGTGATTACAAGTTCTACTACAAAGGTAATGGCCTTTATCAAATTAAAACTGATTCTGATTATGACGACATCACGGGATTTCCATCCTTACAATTTACAGGAGAAGCAAAAACAAGTTCATTTAGAGATATCAGCGCCATCGTTGATATCAAGGGAACCTTTGATCAAGTCACAGGTTTAAATACAGACTCAGGACGTATGTTCCGTTTATATAACGCATCGTTTAAGCGATTACCTGATGCGGATGGATTAGCTTATTGGATCGATGAGTTTAGTTCTGGTCGTAACACGATCAGAGTTGTTGCATCATCATTCTTAGAGTCCGCTGAATTTAAAGAACGCTATGGAGAAAACGTTTCTGATTCCACCTATGTGAATACTCTCTACAAAAATGTCCTTGGAAGAGACGCTGATACAGAAGGACTCAACTACTGGGTTGGCAGCCTAAGCAGCGGAGCAGAAACTAGATATGAAGTTCTTCTTGGGTTTTCAGAGTCAGACGAAAACAAAGCTCTCTTTACTGAAATGACGGGGTTTGGGTGAAGAGGAAAAACAAAATCTAATCACAGCATACAACTAAGAACTTGAGGAAGAAGACCTAATCGACCTCAAGCCAGGGATGAACATCTCAACCTTCTTAGAGCTTGTTAAAGGAAGAGATTCAGTCTCTATCCCATTCATGCTAAAGATGCAAAATGCTTTAGATCTGGAGATCGTCGCTAAAGATAGGTTGACACAAAGTTGCAGAGATTACATCAACT
>QCFJ01000034.1 GCA_003280265.1 Prochlorococcus sp. AG-363-G03
CTAAGATTAGAACCAAAGTCATTTAAGAAATGTCCAAAAGTATCTCTAGATATTGCAGTAATGGAAAAAACGAAGTTAGGAACGGTTCTTCCATTAAATGTTGGATGGAGTGACATAGGAAGTTGGAAATCCTTATGGGATATCAGTCAAAAAAATAATGATGGAAACTATATAAATGGGAGAATAATAGCTGAAAAAAGTAAAAACTGTTTTTTACAAAGCGAACAGCGTCTTATAATAGGAATAGGGATAGAAAATCTAATAGTTGTGGATACAAACGACGCTATATTAGTAGCAAGTAAAGATCAATCTCAAAACATTGGAAATATCGTAAAAAGATTAAGTTCAACAGATTTTCCGGAAGGTAAAGTTCACAGAAAAATTTACAGACCCTGGGGTAATTACACTACAATAGTTGAGGGAAAAAGATGGCTAGTTAAACTGATAGAAGTAAAGCCAAAAGCCTCTCTTTCATTACAAATGCATCACCATAGAGCTGAACATTGGGTAGTAGTTAATGGAACAGCATTGATAGAAAAGAATGGAGAAAAAAAACTTTTAAGTGAAAATGAAAGTACATTTATTCCCTTGGGTTGCAAACATAGATTAAGCAATCCAGGAAGGATGAAGCTTGAGCTTATTGAAGTACAAAGTGGTACTTATTTAGACGAAGATGATATTATCCGTTTTGAAGATTCCTACGGCAGAATAAAAAATATTAGTTGATAAAAACTATAGTTTAATTATTTAAATTAGAGAAATTAATTAAATAAAATTATTAAAAAGTCAAATCACTCTACAGTTACACTTTTTGCCAAATTCCTAGGCTGATCAACGTCTAAACCTTTATGAGCGGCTATGTGATAACTAAATAACTGTAGAGGTACAACAGTCAAAAGAGGGCTAACCCATTCACTAACTTTTGGAATAGTGAACAATTCATCAAACATTTCTGCTTCCGGACTACTTGTTGAGACTCCAATTAGACGAGCATCTCTGGCTTTCGCCTCTTGCGAATTACTGAGAACTTTTTCATACACCACACCTGGAGCTGCAATAGATACCACTGGAACATGTTGATCTAATAGTGCTATTGGTCCATGTTTCAGCTCCCCAGCCGGATAGCCTTGAGCATGAATGTAACTTATTTCCTTAAGTTTTAGAGCACCTTCAAGTGCAATTGGATAATTTATACCTCTACCTAAGAAAATCACATCTTTTGTTTCAACAAACATGTGCGCTATTTCCTGTGCAAGAGAGTCATGCTTTTTTATAAGTTCTATTTGCTGTTTAGGAATTAATCTCAAATCATTGGAGAGATCCAAAATTTCTTGAGGAGTTCTTTTTTTTCTATGAGAAGCAAACAACAAAGTTAAGCCATAAAAAGACAACATTTGCCCCAGAAAGGTTTTAGTTGCTGCAACACCTATTTCGATCCCTGATCCAATATCAATGACATTTTCAAGTTCGCGACCAAATGAACTATCGACTCTGTTTGTAATCCCCAAGTGATGAAAAGAAAAATTAGCATCGTCAATTGAATCTCTTCTATCTTTTTCCATCCTTAAGGCAGCTAAAGTATCTGCCGTTTCCCCCGATTGACTTACTCCTATTGTTAAAGTATTTGGGGAAAGTGGAGGTGGAGCATATCGAAATTCACTTGCAAAATATACTTTTGTTGATACTCCTGAAAACTGTTCCAACAAATAACTACCTACCATAGCTGCATGTCTGCTTGTGCCACAGGCAAGTATCTGTATTTGTTCAATCTTTTCGAGGACAGTTGTTGAAATCGGGAAAGCCAATGAATTCTTTAAGGGCAAATCCATAGGCAAAAATCTATCTATCCATAATTGTGTTCTTTCTGGCTGTTCATAAATTTCTTTCAGCATGAAATGACGGAAATTCCTTTTATCCGCAGACAACTCTGTACCCTCTAGAAGCAATGGTGGTCTGTGCTGCCTATTTCCATCATCATCATAAAGTTCAATTCCTAATGGAGTTAAAAGTGCAATTTCATGATCTTCTAATGGTAAGAATGTACGCGTAAATTCCGCTAATGCTGGGATATCACTGGCACAAAAAAACTCACCTTCACCAAAGCCAAGAACTAATGGTGCTTGTCGGCTAGCCACTACTAAAGCATTTGGAGCCTTTGCCCAAATCACGGCTATGGCATAAGTCCCCTGTAACAAAGTCAAAACCTTTTGAACAGCTATTAATAATGTTTGTCCATTTGGGGAAAGCCCATTAGCCAAGGAATTTTCTAATTCAAGCCCGATTAAATGTGGAATTATCTCAGTATCAGTTTCGGAGGTAAATTTAATTCCCTTGAGTTTCAGTCTTTTAGATAAATCCCTGTAATTTTCAATAATCCCATTTTGCACTACTGCAATTTGAGCTAAAGAATCAAGGTGAGGATGTGAGTTCCTCTCGTTAGGTTTACCATGAGTAGCCCATCTGGTGTGGCCAATACCTACATAACCTTTGGGAGGATTTTCTTTAATTAAATTTGCAAGATTAATCAGTTTTCCTTCGGATTTAATGATATTTAGTTTTCCAATTTGATCGTTTTTTGAATTATCAATTGTAGCTATCCCCGCAGAATCATAACCTCGATATTCAAGTTTTCTCAGCCCATCAATAAGTTTAGAAGAGACTTCCGTAGATCCAATAACAGCAAATATGCCACACATAAATTTAAACTAACTTTACAAATTACTTATATATAAAATAAACGTTGAAGAAAAAAATAACTAATTCTTAGTAGGCTAATCCCATACTTCTAGTTGTTTCGTCACCTAAGTAAACCCTAATACTGAGGAAATCAGTTGGGCAAGCAGTTTCGCACCGCTTACACCCAACGCAATCTTCAGTTCTTGGAGATGAAGCTATCTGAGAAGCCTTACAGCCGTCCCAGGGGACCATTTCAAGAACATCAAGTGGACAAGCCCTTACGCATTGGGTGCAGCCAATACAAGTGTCGTAAATTTTGACTGCGTGAGACAACTGTCTTTAGAATCGTTTGTATATGTAAAATTTTATACTCTCTGTTTAATGAAACAGTGGATTTTGATCAGTTCTGATACTTTTGGTAACAGAGCATTTATTACTATCTGTCAACTTAGGTTGTTTCTAATGCAAAAAGGTTTTTCGAAGTAGACACATTAACCCGTAGGATTAGAAGTCAGGTCTAAGAAGGTTATGTCCCAGGAAGCAATCCTTGAAAAAGTTCGTTCTATCGTCGCAGAACAACTTAGCGTTGAAGCCGGTGAAGTAAAACCGGATTCAAATTTCCAAAACGATCTCGGTGCAGACTCTCTCGACACTGTCGAATTAGTAATGGCGCTCGAAGAAGCATTTGACATAGAGATCCCTGACGAGGCTGCAGAGGGCATTGCCACTGTCGGGGATGCAGTCAAATACATCGAAGAAAAACAGTCTTGAGGTTTAAATGATGGAGAAACTCCATCGAGTTGTTATTACAGGTCTTGGTGCCATTACTCCTATTGGCAACAACATAGAAAGTTACCTTCAAGGCCTTCAATCTGGTCAAAATGGGGTAGATCAAATAACACTCTTTGACGCCTCTTCCCATGCCTGCAGATTTGCAGCAGAGGTAAAAAGTTTTGACCCAAAAGGCATACTAGAGCCAAAAGAATCCAAAAGATGGGATCGCTTCTCAAAATTTGGAGTCATTGCTGCAAAAGAAGCACTGAATCATTCAGGTTTAATAATTGACGATTCTAATTCCGCAAGAATTGGAGTGATTATTGGATCGGGAGTTGGTGGGTTGCTGACGATGGAAACTCAAGCACATGTTTTAAACAACAAAGGAGCTAGTCGAGTAAGTCCATTTACCGTGCCCATGATGATTCCAAACATGGCTACTGGTCTTGCCGCGATTGCACTTGGCGCTAAAGGGCCAAGTTCAGCTGTGTCAACTGCTTGTGCTGCAGGATCAAATGCTATTGGTGATGCATTCAGAATTCTCCAATTAGGCAAGGCAGATGCAATGATTTGTGGCGGCGCAGAAGCAAGTATTACTCCTCTAGGTGTAGCAGGGTTCGCGAGTGCCAAAGCCCTATCATTTAGGAATGACGATCCATCCACAGCGAGCAGACCATTTGATTCTCAAAGAGATGGATTCGTAATTGGAGAAGGAGCAGGAGTACTAATTTTAGAAACTCTTGAACATGCATTAAAAAGAGACGCAACAATACATGGAGAAATAATTGGTTATGGAACCACGTGTGATGCTCATCACATCACATCACCTACGCCAGGAGGAGTAGGAGGTGCAGAGGCCATTAAACTCGCATTAAATGATGGAAAAATCAATCCTGAGCAAGTCGATTACATCAATGCTCATGGAACAAGTACTCCAGCCAATGACAGCAATGAAACTTCTGCAATTAAAACTGCATTAGGGAACCATGCATTCCAAGTCCCCACGAGCTCAACAAAATCAATGACGGGTCATTTATTGGGAGGTTCAGGTGGCATAGAAGCCGTTGCTTGTGTTTTAGCAATAAAACATGAAATAATTCCGCCAACAATTAATTATTCCAATCCCGACCCAAATTGTGATCTTGATTATGTTCCCAACAAGGCAAGAGAAAAGAAATTAGGCGTCGTACTATCTAACTCTTTCGGGTTTGGCGGTCACAATGTCTGTCTAGCTTTTCGACAAATGATCTAATCAATGTCGTCTTAACTGTCCACTTTAAAATTTTTTCCACTCACTAATTCAAAATGGTTGCCCTGACTAATTCTCTAGACACACTATGCATCAATAGCATCAGAATGCTCGCAGTTGACGCAATTAATAAATCAAATAGCGGCCACCCAGGACTTCCTATGGGTTGTGCACCGATGGGATATGCATTATGGGACAAACATCTTCGTCATAATCCAAAAAATCCGAAATGGTTTAACCGAGACAGATTCGTCCTTTCTGCAGGACATGGGTGCATGTTGTTGTATGCCCTTTTGCATCTAACAGGCTACGACTCCGTAACGATGGAGGACATCAAACAATTCCGACAATGGGGTGCAAAAACTCCTGGTCACCCAGAAACTTTCGAGACACCGGGAGTTGAAGTCACTGCAGGACCATTGGGAGCTGGAATTTCAAATGCAGTGGGACTTGCAATAGCAGAAGCGCATTTATCAGCCAAATTCAATAAACCTGATTCAACAGTTGTAGATCACTACACCTACGTAATTATGGGTGATGGATGTAATCAAGAAGGAATAGCTTCAGAAGCTTGTTCTCTCGCAGGTCATCTAAAGCTTGGGAAATTGATCGCTCTATACGACGACAACAGCATCACAATTGATGGAAGAACAGATGTATCATTCACAGAAGATGTATTAAAGAGATATGAAGCTTACGGATGGCATGTTCAAGAAATACCCGATGGAAATACAGATGTGGAAGGCATCTCTAAAGCAATAGAAAAAGCAAAATCAGTTACGGATAAGCCTTCAATTATAAAAATTACGACAACCATCGGATTCGGCTCTCCAAACAAGAGTGATACAGCTGGGATCCATGGAGCAGCTCTTGGAGAAGAAGAAGCAGAACTTACAAGGAAAGAACTTGATTGGTCATACGAACCTTTTAAAATTCCTCAAGATGTATATGACCAATACCGTCAAGCTATTGAAAGAGGTTCCCAACTTGAGTCTAAATGGAATCAAACACTTGCTGATTACAAGGCAAAGTATCCTGCTGAAGCATCTGAATTTGAACGGATGCTTAGAGGGGAGCTTCCTCAAGGGTGGGATAAAGATTTGCCTGCATATACAGCGGATGACAAGGGCCTTGCCACAAGAAAACACTCTCAAATATGTTTAGGTGCCCTGGGGCCTAACCTTCCTGAACTTATAGGAGGTTCTGCGGATTTAACACACTCAAATTACACAGATATAAAAGGTGAAACAGGGTCTTTTCAATATGAAAGTCCTGAAAAACGTTATTTGCATTTTGGTGTCAGAGAACATGCGATGGCAGCCATTCTCAATGGTATTGCATATCACGACAGTGGTCTAATACCTTACGGTGGAACCTTCCTAGTCTTCGCAGACTATATGAGAGGCTCGATGCGTCTTTCAGCTCTCAGTGAGCTTGGGGTTATTTATGTTTTAACCCATGACTCAATAGGTGTTGGTGAAGATGGGCCAACACATCAACCAATAGAAACCATTCCCTCACTAAGAGCAATGCCAAATATGATGGTTTTCCGTCCAGGTGATGGTAATGAAACCAGTGGTGCCTATAAAGTTGCAATTAAGAATCGTAAGAGACCAAGCTCTTTGTGCCTAAGTAGGCAGGGCATGGTGAATCAACAAAATTCATCAGTAGAAAAAGTTGCTTTAGGTGGATATGTACTGGAAGATTGCGATGGCAAAGCTGATCTAATACTTATTGGAACTGGAACTGAGCTTGATTTATGTGTCCAAGCAGCGAAAAAACTAACTTCAGAAGGTAAAAAAGTGCGCGTAGTTTCTATGCCATGTGTAGAGCTTTTTGAAGAACAAAGCGAGAGTTATAAAGAAGAAGTTTTACCTTCTAACATCAGAAAACGCATAGTAGTTGAAGCCGCAGAGAGCTTCGGATGGCATAAATATATCGGTCTTGACGGAGATAGTGTTACTATGAATGGCTTTGGAGCATCTGCACCAGGTGGATTATGTATGGAAAAATTTGGATTTACTGTTGAGAACGTACTAGAAAAATCTAGAAATCTACTCAACAAATAAATTAATCTTTGCAATTACCAATCAGTTAATTAATCCATTTAAACAAGTTAAACAAAGAACTAATTTTCTTTGTTTAACTTTACTGGAGCTAATTCAGCTGCACCTTTTGACTTGATTTTATCGTTTAATTTATCAAGATCTTCATCTGTGATTTTTGTATTCATTGGGCAATGGTTAGGACCGCACATTGAACAAAACTCTGCTTTTTTGAAAATTTCTTCGGGCAAGGTTTCGTCATGGTATTGCTTAGCTCTCTCTGGATCCAATGACAATTCAAACTGCTTGTTCCAGTCAAATTCTTTCCTAGCCTTACTTAATTCATCATCACGATCACGCGCTCCAGATCTATGCCTTGCAACATCTGCAGCATGAGCAGCAATTTTATAAGCAATTAGACCTTCCCTAACATCCTCAGGATTTGGCAAGCCAAGATGTTCCTTAGGTGTTACGTAACAAAGCATCGCGGTACCGTACCAACCTGCCATAGCCGCACCAATAGCACTTGAAATGTGGTCATAGCCAGGTGATATATCTGTTACCAATGGACCTAGAACATAGAAAGGAGCTTCTGAACACTCCTCCATTTGCTTCCTAACATTGAATTCAATTTGATCCATCGGTACATGACCTGGACCTTCTACCATAACTTGGACATCATGCTTCCAAGCTCGTCTAGTCAATTCACCCAAGGTTTTCAACTCAGCAAGTTGAGCTTCATCAGATGCATCATGCAAACATCCAGGCCTTAGTGAATCGCCTAAAGAAAAAGTGCAATCATAGCGTTTAAAAATTTCGCAAATATCATCAAAACGAGTAAACAAAGGATTTTGTTTGTAATGATAAAGCATCCATTGAGCAAGAATTCCACCGCCTCGACTAACTATTCCAGTAATGCGACCTTTAACCTTAGGTAGATGTTCAATCAATAAGCCAGCATGAATAGTTTGATAATCAACTCCTTGCTGACAATGCTTTTCGATGATGTGTAGAAAATCATCCTCAGTTAACCTTGAAATAGATCCGTGAACACTTTCTAAAGCTTGATAAACAGGAACTGTCCCAATAGGGATAGGGGAAGCATTTATAATTGCAGTTCGGACTTCATCTAAATTAACTCCTCCAGTGGACAGATCCAT
>QCFJ01000035.1 GCA_003280265.1 Prochlorococcus sp. AG-363-G03
TATGGAATTGCTAAAATAGGAATATTTGGATCAATAATTGAGCATTCAGTTGTTCCTGTTGAAGTAGTGATTTGTTCTTTTTTGCTTGGGATCCAATCTCTCAGAGCTTCATAAGTGAGCCAGGTCCCAAGTTGTTCTAGGCCTGTTGCATAAAGAATTTCTGGGGTAGTAGGGTTCCTTAGAATAGTTAACCAATGTGATATGAGTGGGTGAGGAGGAACTATTACTCTTAAGCTCATTGACATGATTCATTCTTGGCCTTATTTGCCATAACGTGAATAATTAAATTACCTGTTAAAAGTCCTTTTAAGCTCCAATGAACAAAAAAACTTTTTTCATCTCTGATTTTAAAGCAATTGTTTTTGCTGTATTACTTATCTTTGTTTTTATATTCCCTGCTGAAAGTGTGTTCGCTAGAACGCCTGCTGAGATTCGCAATCAAGAAGAACTCAATATTTCTCAAGATATGTCTAGCCAGGACTTAAGTGGAAATGATTTCGTAAAACTAGATCTAAAAGGAATAAACTTTAGTGAATCCAACCTTACTGGAGCTGTTTTTAATAATAGTAAATTAAATGGAGCAGATTTGCATGGTGCGCAGCTTAATGACGCATTGGCGTATGCAACTGATTTTGAGGGTGCTGATTTAAGGGATGTCGACTTCAATGGTGCATTGTTGATGGAAAGCACCTTTACAGATGCACTTATAGACGGAGCTGATTTTACTGATGCAGTAATCAGTCGAATTCAGCAAAAAGAATTATGTTCTATGGCTTCCGGCACAAATTCAAAGACTGGCGAGGATACCAGCTATAGTCTTGGTTGCTGATATTTTCAAAAAATAAAAAGATAAAAATGAGTAGTAGTCGTCTACCAGTTACGGTAGTTACAGGATTCTTAGGCTCTGGCAAAACAACACTCTTGAGACATCTTTTAAGTGAAGGTAATCAACGTCTAGCAGTAGTTGTTAATGAATTCGGGACAGTAGGCTTAGATGGAGACCTTCTTAAAAACTGTGGTTTTTGCCCTGATGATGAAGTAGATGAAAGAATAGTTGAATTGAATAATGGCTGTTTATGTTGCACTGTTCAAGAGGACTTCCTTCCTGCAATGGAAGCTTTGCTCCTTAGATCAAATCAGCTTGATGGAATCATTATTGAAACCAGTGGTCTTGCATTGCCAAAGCCTTTATTGCTGGCTCTTAATTGGCCTGCAATAAGAAGTAAGGTTTTTATTAACGGAGTCGTAACATTGGTTGATGGATATGCACTCTCAAATGGAAGTCCTGTAGGTGATATAAAAAGTATTAATGAACAAATATTGAATGATAATAGTGTTGACCACTTAACTCCAATAAATGAGCTTTTTAGGGACCAATTGATTTCTGCTGATCTTGTTCTGATTAGTAGGTCTGATTTGCTCTCTGCAAAAGATTTTTCTTTGGTTAGTAATGAGGTTAAAAAGCAGGGAAATCATTTTACTAATATCCTGCCAATATCTAATGGGGAAATTGAACCTTCATTGATTCTCGGCCTTAGCAATGATCAATATGATATTTCCAGTATTAATCAACATGACCATGACCATGACCATGACCATGACCATGACCATGACCATGACCATGACCATGTTGATGTAATTAGTGAGCATTTAAGATTTGAATTCCCAATTGAGCATGATGTATTGAGAAAACTACTTGTAAAACTTGTTCCGGAATATCAAATCCTTCGATTAAAAGGGAGATGCTGGATAGAGGGTAAAGCTTTGCCTCTTCAGATCCAAATGGTTGGATCTAGATTTAATTCATGGTTTGAAAGCTCGAATGATGATTCTTGGAGACCTTCTAGGGCTGGGCTTGATTTGGTCTGTCTGAGTCTTAAAGGCGGAGTTGAAAAAGCTATTAAGCGCTCCTTTTAATCAATCGGTTCAAATTATTATATTTATATTAAAAATAGGTTGTTTTTTTGTATATTTCCGCGATTCTTTGTGAGTTAAGAGATAATTCTCTTACATTGAATTTTAAGAGTTTCTAATCTGACTTTTTGTTGTGAGTAATGCAGTCTCCACCACCCAGAATAATCATGTTCAGAGTCTTTCCAATACTTTGAAGATAAGTACCTGCAATAAATGTGGTGGTAATGGTTATATGAAATCTAGCCCAAATTGTTATCACACTTGTCTGACATGCTTAGGCAAGGGACTAATAAGTGAACAAAAGGAAAATATCAATTAGAAAATTTTTCAGATATTATCTACAATAAATTTCTAACCTTTTTCCTTTGGTTAACCAAGAATAAGGAAAATCCCATTACTTTTTAAAAGTGTCTCTATTTAAAGCAAGAGTTTTTGTTCATTTAAGACCTTCAGTTTTAGATCCTGCGGGAGAGGCTACTAGGTCAGCTACTAAGAGATTAGGAATTGATGGTGTTACGCAGCTAAGAATTGGTAAATCTATTGAACTTGAAATCGAAGCTGCAAATAAGGAAGATGCACGATCGAAGATTGAATTAATGAGTGATCGATTGCTTGCAAATCCCGTAATTGAGGATTGGACGTTGGAATTTAAGGATGAACAGAAAGTAGCTACTAATTAAAAAAATGAATATCGGAATAATTGTTTTTCCTGGCTCTAACTGCGACAGGGATGTCAGATGGGCTACTGAAGGTTGTCTTGGGATTTCTACAAGTTTTCTATGGCATGAAACTACTGATTTGAATGGTTATGACGCAATTGTCATTCCAGGGGGGTTTAGTTATGGAGATTATTTACGTTGTGGAGCAATAGCAAGATTTTCTCCTGTTTTAAATTCTTTAATACCTTTTGTTGACAAAGGAGGAAAAGTTCTTGGTATTTGTAATGGTTTTCAAATACTTACTGAACTTGGTCTCCTACAAGGAGCTTTGACAAGAAATAAAAATCTTCATTTTATTTGTGATAGAGCAAATCTATCTGTTGAAAGTACAAAATCAACTTGGATGAAAAATTATAAAAAACATGATTCTATTTCACTACCTATCGCTCATGGAGAAGGGAGATATCAATGTAGCTCAGACGTTTTGAAAAAATTGCAGGATGATGATTCGGTGGCTCTTAGATACGCGAAAAATCCAAATGGATCAATTTATGATATTGCTGGAATTACAAATAAAAAGGGAAATGTTTTGGGGATGATGCCACATCCAGAAAGAGCTTGTGATGAGGCTTTAGGGAATATTGATGGTAAATCAATTCTTAGTACGCTTCTTTCTTGAACTTATAAATCAAGGCATTAAAAAAGGCTGCTATCAAAACTAGTGATAGCAGCCTTTTATTAGCCTTTTGCTTAGTACTTGTATCCCGCTACAAATAGTTGTTCGTCAGAAGAAGGCTGAGAACCAGCAACATATAATCCTTTTGATGCCTCAGAGTTTGCTTGAGCTCTTGCTATAAGTGCTTTTTGTCCATCAGCAGTATTTGAGCCTTTCCATGCTTTTAGACATGAATGTTGTAAAGCACGACCATATGAGAATGAAACATTCCACTTAGCTTTTCTGTCGATTTTATTCATCAGATTTAAATAAACTGATGCCGCTTCCTCGCTCAAGCCACCTGAAAGGAAAGTAATCCCAGGGACACTTGCTGGTACACAGCGTTCCATTGTGCGGATTGTCATTTCAGCAACTTGCTGTGGATCAGCTTTTGTTGAGCTGTCAGCACCCTGTACAGTCATGGATGGCTTTAGAAGAGTTCCTTCTAGAAGTACACCGTTAACCTGGCAAGCTAAATAAACCTCTTTAATTACTTCTTCTTGAACTGCTGCTGTCTTTTCAATTGAATGTGAACCATCCATTAGGATTTCTGGTTCAATAATTGGGACCAATCCAGATTCTTGTACTGATCTAGCGTATCTTGCTAACCCCCAAGCATTTTCTCTTATAGAAAGTTTAGAAGGACAACCATCATCTGTAATTTGAAGCACTGCTCTCCACTTAGCAAATCTTGCTCCTTGCTCGTAATAATCAGCAGCTCTTTCAACAAGGCCATCTAGACCTGAACAAAAAGTTTCTACATCGTGTCCACCAGCTAATGGTCTTAGACCTTTATCAACCTTGATTCCTGGGATTATTCCAAGTTTCTCAAGTTTTTTAACCATTGGCTCACCATCTGGATGGTTCTGGAAAAGAGTCTCTTCAAAAAGAATTGCTCCACTTATGAAGTTTCCAAGACCTTCTGTGGTGAAAAGCATACCTCTATATGCTTTTCTATTGTCCTCAGTGTTCTCAACACCTATTGAAGCAAGTCTTTTCCCTACTGTTTTGGTTGATTCGTCAACAGCAAGAATCCCTTTGCCTGGCTGGGCTATGGCACTTGCTGTTTTCTTTAGTTCTTCTGCGTAGTACGAGAGTGCCATTTATGCAACAAAAATTTCCTTAAGATTATTCCATATCAACGGCCCTTTTTGTGGCTTGTTACACCGAAAAAATTGTTTTTTGTTTTTTAATGAATTTGTTTAATTGATTTCAAGCTTCATACCTATTGAGTTTGACTCTTGGACCTTGGCGCAAACTTTTTGGCTGGCTAATCCCTCAGCTAAGCCTGGGATAACAGGTGTACCGTCTTTTATGCTTTGAGCCCACCAGCTTTGTATTCTTGCTACTGGAGCAATTCGTCCATCAGTCCAAGTTTTTGAAAAGGAAAGATCTGAATCTGGTTGAATATTTTTAAGAACTTCTCCTTTGCTTGAGTACCACAAACCAAATCCATGGACATAATCGTTTTGGTTGTCGCTGCTAAGCACAAGAGTTCCATTGCTCCCATATATTTCTAGACTAAAACCCCTGCTTTGTTTTGTAACTGCAGAGAGATTTACTTGGACTGGAATCAAATTGTTATTAACACTTTTTATTTGTAGTTGAGAAATACTTACATCTTCACTTGTCACTTTCCTATTGGTTTTTGATTGTTTACAAACTCTCTCTTTGATTGAAGTTGAATTTATTGCGCTCAAAGAATGAGTTGGACCAATTAGCCAATGAATCATGTCAAAAGCATGGGTACCTAAAGCGCCCAAGACCCCACCACCAGAATCTTTATCTGAATACCAATTCCATGGCCTATCGGGATTGGCTCTACTACTCATTAGCCAATCTAGTTTTACAAAATAAGGTTCATCTAATTTCTTATCGTTAATCATTCGCTTTGCTTGCATGAAAAGAGGAACCGCTCGATATTCGTAATCGACAGCTATTTTTAAATTTCTTTGGAGAGCATTTCTTTGAAGCTCTTTTACCTCGTCAGAGTTTAAGCAAGTTGGCTTTTCTAATAAAAGATGTTTTCCCGCTTTAATTGCCTCAAGTGCCAACTCATATCTTGGGGCTGGTGGCGTGGCTATTATTATTCCATCTATTTCGGAATCATTGATTAGATTTTTCCAGTTCTCATAAGCACGAAGTTTGTGCTTATTGCATGCTTCTTTAAGCCTTTCTGGCCGAGGATGCCACAATCCAACAAGCTCGATATTCTTATTAGAAAATGATGCAGGAATATGAACACTTTCACCGAAACCTAGCCCTGCAATAGCTATGCGGAGAGGATGATCTGAATTGATCATTCTTTTAAATAATTAATGAGTTTAAACATTTTCGCAGCTATTTGAAATCACATCATCAAGTAGTTTATCCCCGTTGGGGTCTTCCCATTTTGCGGTTAAATTCTTTTTACCATTAACTGAAACATCTTTAAATTTATTAGTTAAACAATTGATGTTCATTACATAAATATTCTCTTCTATTTTCTTTGACGTAGAAGGGTCAATTTTTAGGTATTTTGTGCTTAATTCTATTATTCCTTTTCCTTTAATATGAATATTTTCCCTATCTAAATATTGAACTCCTGCAGGCGTTCTACTCACTTCAATCCAATTAATATTGGCTCCGTATACTATATTTATTTTATTGAATAAAATTATTAACATTATTACTAATGTTTTCAAGAGAAAATCAATTTTATTTTTTATCTTTTGATGTGTTTTAACCATTATTTTTTAACTTTGCTTTTTTTTGTCTTATGTAGTCGAAGTATCTTTGCCAAAGTTTCTTTAAGTTCTGTTCTAGGTACGATGGTATCTACGAAGCCATGATCTTGAAGATACTCTGCGGTTTGGAAATTATCAGGCAGTTTTTCTCTCAATGTTTGTTCAATTACTCTTCTCCCTGCAAATCCAATCAGTGCTTTTGGCTCAGCAAGGATTAAATCTCCAAGCATGGCAAAACTAGCAGTAACTCCCCCAGTGGTGGGATGGGTAAGTAAAGGCATATAAAGCAATTGAGCATCTCTATGTCTTTCTAGTGCTCCTGAAATTTTTGCCATTTGCATCAGGCTTAACATCCCTTCTTGCATTCGAGCACCACCAGATGCACAAACAATTAGTAATGGTAATTTTTCTTTGGTTGAATGTTCTATGAGCCGTGTAATTTTCTCTCCTACAACAGATCCCATTGAACCACCCATGAACCTAAAATCCATTACGGCTAATGCCATGGGAATAGAATCTACCTCGCATGTACCTGTCAGCACACCATCTTTGAGTCCAGTACTTGCTTGACTTTCTCTCAGTCTATCTGCGTAAGCTCTTCGATCTTTAAACCCGAGAGGATCAACGGGAGTAATATGATTATTGATTGATTTAAATGTGCTTGGATCAGTGATTAGTCTTATTCTCTCTTCGCTATCTATCCGATTGTGGTGATTGCAGTTGCTACAGACACTGCAATTATCTATTAAATCTTTTCTATAAACAACTTGTCCACATTCTGGACATTTTTCCCATAGTCCATCACTTTCTTCAGATTCCTGAGTTACTTTGCCAACAAATTGCCCTTTTCTTCTATCAGCAAACCAGTCGAATAATGACACAGCTATTTAGTAATTGAATTTAATTTAGTACCCTAAGTCCCATTAAAGGTATTAGAAAGTTTAAATCTTATCTATAATCCAAGAGCAAAATATCCCAATTGAAAGGAATGGTGCAAAAGGATATTGTTGTAATGGTTTAAATCTTTTTGTAAGTTTTCCGCTCAAACTATATATAGCTGAGAGTAAGAATGAAATGCATAATGATAAAAAACTCAATTCAATACCAAGCCATATTGCACTAAAAGAAGAGAGTTTTATATCACCCATGCCTAATGAATTTACTCCAAAAATCTTATAACTTACATAACTGATTAAATACATAATTAGAAAGATAATAATCATTGATAAAGAATTATTTATTATTAACCATTTAATATCTATCCCTTTGTTTGATATGCCAATGCATAACAAATAAAGAATACCTGAAATAGAGAATAATATTAATTTATTTTCACTTATTAGGAGTGTATTTATATCTTCTATAGATATAGAAGATAAGAAATATAAAAGTATCAAAGTAAAGAATATAGCAATCAAAATTATTTATTAGATTTATCTATTATGCTTTTTTAATTAGCTTAAATTGATTTGACTTATTATCCTGCAGCTTTTTTCTCTTCTATCATTTTATGAATAATAGGTGTAAGAATAAGTTCCATCGCGAATCCCATTTTCCCTCCGTTAACAACAATACTTGTGGGACTTGACATGAATGAATCATGTATCATGCCTAATAAGTACTGGAAGTCAATTCCCCATTTTTCTCTTGAACCTTTTCTGAAATGAATAATTAC
>QCFJ01000036.1 GCA_003280265.1 Prochlorococcus sp. AG-363-G03
ATATCAAAAAAATACAATGCTGACTTAACTGCGAATTAAGTATTGCTTATCCAGTAATTAATCTTCCTTAGCCATAATCAAAAAGCAAGGTACCAATCTAAGCAGTGGTCACCAAGCTAAGCAAGGAGGAGTCGTTACTACGGGAAGTCCGGCTCTCTTTGCTTATTTTTCTCCATCACACATTGATTTCTGATACCAGAGATGATGAGACATCTTTTGATCTTTAGTTCTGATTATGTTTAATTGAATCTGAGCTAATACTTGCTGAAGATGATTACTGTCTTCAAGTGGTTTCATTATAAGAATTTAGTTATGTTATCTTCTAGCATTTTTTCAGATTTTTTCGTGTCATCCAAATCACCTATCCACTTTTAGCTATTTCAAGTAGTAAGGCTACAAGCTGGTAATCTGTTCACGCAAATCACCAGCCATATTCAACTTATCAGAATATTTAAATAACCTGTGTAATCTTTAATACCTGAAGCTAATGAAACGAGTGCTATGTTCTGATGGATAGCTGATTAAATATTTATGAACCGCTTATTTTTATTAATCCCATTTATTGTTTTGATAAGTGCTTGTACAAAGAGTTCAACAGAAGTAGGTACATATAAAGCAGAGCCCATTTCATCAACCCAAAAACAAAGAGAGACTTGTCTTGATTGGTATGCCTATAGAATTGATACTTCTAAAACCATAGAATTACTCAATCTGAAGACAGAAAAAGAATCAGATTTAATGGTTTATTGTGAGTTCTTTAAGAATGTAGCCGATACGAATTAATTTCTTAAGGACGTAGATGAATAGTCAGCCCTAAGCTTAGAAAAATCTCCTATTTAAATTCCAATAACTTGGAGCTTTTGAAAGAGTTCTGTTGATGTATATACATGCAAACTATTCTTTGTGGCTTAGGTTAAGGTTTGGTCCCCATTCGTTAACTTTCCCTTATTCCAGGCTTAACAAGTAAATAGATTTATTAGATTCGACTTCAAAAACACATGTCAAAAAAAGCGAAGCTATCTAAAAAGTTGAAAACATTATCAACAGTTGTTGGTGCAGTTAGCCTAGCTGTAATAGCTTTCTCTAGCTCTTCTGATGCTTTTTCTCCTACATCTATAAACTTAGAAATAGAAAATCAATTGCATGATTGATAGACACTTGAACTAAGATGTCTATTTTTTTATTCACAAGTATTTGAAATAGTCCTCGGAACTTGAATTGAGGTCTTCATTGATGTATTGATAAAGACATTTAGATTAATTCACGAAGCACTAAAATAAGCTTAAACATAGAGAGATTTTTTATGAAAAAACTTTCTCAAGTTAAAGAACAATGCAAGGAAGACAAAATATCTATTTTATTATCTGAATTAAATTCAACATTAGACCTTTATTGTGAAAAAGATATTGAAGATGAGATTCACTTATCTAATAAAAATTAACTAGTTTTTATTGATTTTGACAGCTTTTACTCTTAATTTCTTTTTAATAGAATGCTCATTCCACCACAAGTAACGTTATTTCTTTTTTAATCTCATAAGTTTGTACCATCAATCATTCAGTTAGCTAATGACTTATCCTGATATGGAAGAGATGATAGCTGAATCAATGACTTTGTTAATGGAAAGATCAAATAGACTAAATAGTAAAGATCAGAGCGCTATCGGTCAGGAGTTTAGAGAATGGTTAAAGGAAGGCTGTTGTCTTGATGAGTTATTGACATTCTATGTTTCATAACAACTACTTTATGAGCACTTAAAAAATTCTATTGCGATCTATTCAGAATTAGAAAGAAGAATCAGAACAGGGGTAAATAACCTCTCTTTTTTTATTGCTGTTGCTGCTGCAAAAATGTATCGGAGAATGCGGCAGCCTAGAAAGTCTTGCGATACAAATAAATCAAGAGTTCCCACTCCACAATTCCAAAAGAACTTAAGGTTTCTTCGGCCTTGATAACGGTTGGTGTAAGCGTGCTTATGTCTCTGGAACAGCTAAATTTTTTAACTATCTAAGTTGCGTATTTAACTAGGAGTGAGGTTTCGTCAAAAGCACTAGCCCCATAGAGAATTTAATTAGTCTTCATATCCATCAGCAATAGCTCTTAGCAAACCTGCGGCATACTCTTTAGGACAACCAAGCTCTTCAATCATTGCGTTCATATCTTCTCTAACACAAATCAAATAATCACTAATGATGTCAATCGCGTGATCATCAGTGGGTTTCCACTTCTCAGTTGGTAATTGTTTTTGGTAGCGTTTTGATTGAGCGCTTTGCAATGGGTCTTCTTTTAGAGAAATGCACCTATTGGTGGTGTCATCCATAGTATTAGTGATTCGAAAGCGAAGAACTTGTTGGTTCTCCATCGACATTATCAAGAATTTTTCAAAACTAAATGTGACCTCCTTTACATGAGCTTGGGCATAGCTTTGTGCTGTGCTAACAATTTTTTAGTTTGTTTTTGAAGGTCTTTTCAATAAAGAGATTCCAGTGCAAAGAAGTACCAAAGTTGACAGTCCTGTTAATGGTGAATAAATAGACTGCAAATTTATAAATCCAAAATTACCTGTATGTAATTTTATCAACCAAAAAGCATCTATACCAAAAGCTAATAAAATGGGGTACAGAGAACCACTTGAAATAGTTAAAAATAATGGAACCGCAAGAATTACTGCAAATCTTCTATGCCATTTCCGACTTGAATATAGTTTTTTCATTATTAATTCGCTCGAAGTTTCTTATGTAGCTCTTTTTCGTTTTTACATGGAAGCCATTTATCTTGATTTTTATGTATTCCAATGCAACCAAGTTCAAATGATTCTTTTTCAGCTTCTTGCTCAGAATAAAATGTACCCTTCATATGAGCTTGAGAATAAAGATTGAAAGGAAGAGTTAAGAAAAAGAAAAAAGTGAGAATTTTTAACTTCCTAAGAACAAAACTCATTATTAACATAATAAGTACTTGTCTTAGGGATAAATTTTGTCGAATATTTTTGTTTTACCACTATTACTAAATGAAACTACTTTATAACTTTCATAATTATCGTGAGAATGTGATTCGTGTGAATGTAATTCCATTCCAGGAGAACCATTAGGCATACCAGGAACAGCTATCCCAGAGATACTTGGTTTCTCTTTGAAAAGTTTTTTGATTGATTCAATCGGCACATGTCCTTCAATCTTGTACTCACCTATTTGAGCAGAGTGGCATGATCTTAAATTATTGGGAATTTTATATTGTTTTTTTATTGCTGAGACATCTTCAATAACGTTATCAACAACTTCTAATCCATTATCGCGTAGATGGTTAACCCATTTCTTGCAACAACCGCATGATGCTGATCTGTAAGAAACAACTTTAGGAATATCTATGCTTTTTTGACTTTCAGCACTAATCCCTTGAGGGTTCAATGTATTTACGAAAAGAACACCAGAGAAAGCAAGAGAATTGAGTAAATTCTTCCTAGAAAATAATTTCTTAGCTTCCATGCAGATAAAGAATTTTTACGTTCTAATATACAAATATTCTAATTAAAATTTTTTTAAATTGCGTCAAACAAAATCAAACTGCTCATTATTGCCATTAAAAGATTCTCAATAAAACCACTTTCTATTATCCGTACAAACCCAGTATTACGCTACCTTAACTATGAATTAAGTATTGATTATCCAGTAATTAATCTTCCTTAGCCATAGTCTAAAAGGTAGGTACCAATTTAAGCAGTGGTCACCAATCCAAGCAAAGAAGAGTCGTTGCTACGGGAAGTCCGGCTCTCTTTGCTTGTTATTACTAACTAATAATTAGATATTACGTCGCAATATGTTAGACGTTTGTATCAAGAGTCACCAATCATATTTAGGCAGCAGCATCATTAATTTGATCTTCAACTAATTCCCAACCATTGCTAATTAGCTCTCTCCAAGTTTCTTCTGCACTATTCAAATCTATTCGTCTTGTATTTTTTAACTTTGTTGGACTTCCTTCAATAGTGCAATACCAAAGTTGACTCAGCACACTTGGATAACTTACGGATGATTTGGTATCACGAATAAAGAACAAACAAAAATCTCTTGTTGGAGCAACTAACCAACCTGTAATTGTTGGCAATGCTTCTCTTTTTGGTTCTTTCATAGAACTTATGCATGATACCTATCTCATTGAAAAGATAAAACTATATTGAATGAATCAAACGTGCCTATAGAAACATCATTAGTTTTTCTAATTAAAAACAAAAAAACCGCCCAGTTCTGTTAGGGCGGTTTGATTGTGAGATCAGGCGCAAGTGTTTCCTTGTTTCCACTGCGGAGGATCTCAACTCCTCACAAATTAAAACTATTTGAAAAATCTAGATGTCTCAAGTATCAGTAGATGAGTCTCTTAACTGTCACATGTGCATACTTTTAAATAAGACATTAAAAAAGCACCCTGCCCTGCTTACTGAGTGGATGCTCTTTTGATACAGAACGATGTGCGAGGAGTACTTCCGTTCTGTATTTGATTTATACAACGATCTTTCCTTTGTTGTCTTCAAGAAATGGTTAAGAATCTAAACCTGATTCTTAACCTAATTGAGAAAAATTACATTAACGCCTTCAGGCGTTGGGAAATAGGTTAATTCCAAGTCGAGAGGTCTGTAGTTCCTTGAGATCTTTGCATCCAGGAAATTTTCCAAGTGCCATCAATTTTCTTGAAAATCAATGAATAACTAGATAAATCATTGTTTCGCTCACCTTTGTAGCTAAATGCTTCTTTCAATGTGAATGCAGCAAAGCCCCAATCAGAATTAGCTTCTAATCGATGAATCTTTACTAATTCGGAAAGCTCAATAACCAAATCTGCACTGTCATACATTCCTGCAAGATCCTCTGCGGTTATGGGGTTACCACTTGGCCTGATAGCCAAGAAATCATTTGTAGTGTTAGCGGGTAAAAATGTCTTGTTTTGAGCCCTATCGGTAAAGCCTTGAATAAGTGCTTCTAGTTGCTGTGAATCTGAGGACAATGTTCTTAATGTATTTCGCTAGAGCTTCTCATAATTAGAATAATCATGATGTTTTATTTGATTTATTTGAGCAAATCAGAAAAAGCTAAATCAGCTATAGCTTTTAGCTCTAGGAGGAAATAAATAATCATTATTGTTAACAATGCCAACCAAAGATAGCATTACTGGCACTTCAACTAAAACACCAACAACCGTCGCAGTTGCGGCACCTGAATTGACACCAAAAAGACTTATTGCGGTAGCAACAGCTAATTCAAAGAAATTGGAAGCCCCAATCATTGAAGCTGGACCTGCTATTGATTTTTCTTGATTAAATATTCTCAAAAGAATTGCTGTAATAAAAAAGATCAAAAAGGTCTGCATAATTAAAGGGATAGCTATTAATAAGATTTGGAATGGGTTATTGATAACCTCACTAGCTTGTACTAAAAATAAAAATAAAACAGTTAAAACCAAGCAAATCCCAGAAATTGGCTTCAAAAAATTATTTATCGTATAAATTTTTGCTGCATCATTAACAATTTTTTTGATCAATAAGCAGAATAAAAGTGGTGTAAATACATAAATCAAAACAGAGTTAAATATAGTCCATAAGGGTATTTTGATTTGATTAACACCAAGCAAGAAAGAAGCAATAGGTGCAAAAGCAAATAATAAAATAAGATCATTAATAATAACCTGGACCAAAGTATAGTTAGAGTTCCCTTTAACAAGATTACTCCAGACAAAAACCATTGCTGTGCAAGGAGCAACTCCTAATAGAATCATCCCAGAAATATATTCTGAAGCTTTAGCAGCATCAATCCAAGTGGAAAATATATTATTTATAAATAATATAGCTATACCTGTCATAAGTATTGGTTTGATTAACCAATTCACTATTACCGTAATCAAAATCGCCTGTGGCCTATCCTTGATTTTGATAATAGAATTAAAATTTATTGATAACATCATTGGAATTATCATTCCCCATATCAAAAAAGCTATAGGTAGATTGATACCTGTTAGTTCTAAAGAGGAAATATAATTAGAAAAATTAGGAAAGATAGATCCAATAGAGACCCCTAGAATCATGGAAACAGCGATAAAATAACTTAGGTATCGATCTACAAAAGACATTCACAAATTCTAAAGTTAATACTACTGTAAACAACAGCATATAAAGTTTGTTTATGATAATAACTATTTGAAATCAATTTAGATATTTTTTGCATTAATTTCAATGTTAAATATAGTTTCTATATTTAAAAAATAAAATTAATAATAGAAAGTCTAGCAACAATCTTTTGTAGACCCTTGCGAGTTCTCCTTAAGAAGAACAATCCAATCTTGCAAAGAATTTAGAGCTTCAATATTTAAGTGATAATAAACCCATCTTCCGCTATGCCTATCAATTATCAATTCAGCCTCTTTCAAGACTTTTAAATGAAACGATATTTTTGACTGAGCAAGTCCCATCTCTTCAATAAGATCACATACACATTTTTCGCCTGAAGACAAAGCCTCAATGATTTGAAGCCTAAGAGGCTCTGAAAGAGCTTTTAGCAGTTTCTTTGTCTTGTCTGAAACAATTTCGCTGTCAACCGCCGAACTCACAGACAAAAGAGTAAAAATATGAACTCATAGTACAAGAATTTCCAAAACCAATCAACAATGGTTGATATATCAACCATTGTTGATATATGCTGTGTATGTGCTCTATTGTGCGGAGTTTTATGCGCATTGGTATTAATGGTTTTGGTCGTATAGGACGACTTGTTCTTAGGGCACTCTGGGGTAGAGAAAATATAGAGATTACGCATATCAACGATCCATTGGGTGATGCAAAGGGAGCTGCGCATTTACTTGAATATGACTCAGTTCATGGTCGTTGGAACAAAGCAATAAGCAACGATCAAAACAACCTGAATATTGAAGGTCACCCAATATCTTTTTCACAAGAAAGTGATTTCACAAAAGTTCCATGGGATAAGACAGGGGTAGAGCTAATTCTCGAATGCTCAGGAAAATTCAAAACCCCTCAAACATTAAATCCATATTTCGATACTCTTGGAATGAAAAGAGTTGTCGTTGCATGTCCTGTTAAAGGTGAAATACAGGGAGAGGATGCTCTAAATATCGTCTACGGTATAAATCATGATTTATATGAGCCCAATAAACATCGCTTAGTAACAGCAGCATCCTGCACAACTAATTGCTTGGCTCCCGTTGTGAAAGTTGTTAATCAAGCTTTTGGTATTAAGCATGGAAGCATCACTACACTCCATGACCTAACAAATACACAGGTAATCGTTGATTCATTTAAATCAGATTTAAGAAGAGCAAGGAGCGGATCACAAAGCTTAATTCCAACAACAACAGGTTCGGCAAAA
>QCFJ01000037.1 GCA_003280265.1 Prochlorococcus sp. AG-363-G03
TAGAGCGATTAAACACTCAATTAAAAAGATTAGAAATCAGTAGGTCAATATTAGTAAGAGTTACAGGCTGTCCAAATGGATGTGCCCGCCCATACATGGCAGAATTAGCTCTGGTAGGTAGTGGTTTAAATCAATATCAACTATGGCTTGGTGGTAGTACTAATTTACAAAGATTGGCGACACCTTATCTACAAAAAATGCCTATAAGTGAATTAGAGAAGACATTAGAGCCTTTATTACTAAGCTGGAAAGATACTGGCACCTCATCAAGTCTTGGAGATCATGTGACTAAACTTGGTTCAGAAATGGTAATGTCTTTACTAACTTCAAGTGCAGCTCCATAAATAGCATACCCTTTCTTACTTAACCAAGACCACAATTGATCTCCATAGCTAAAATGCCACCATTCGTTTGGATGTTGAACAAATCCAGCCCTTTCCATAACTGCAAATAAAAGAGACCTTCTATATTGAAAAACTTGATGTTTTGAACAAGGTATCTTGGAATAGTCTTTCTTATAAAAGTCAGGTGATGATTCAGCCCCAATAAAATCAATTTCCCCGCCAAGATCTAGTATTTTTCCTGTCATATCCGCTAGAGTCAAATCAATCGCGCCACCAGTACTATGAGGAGGAGGCGTAAGGGGATTAGATGACGGTTTCGCCCAGAACTGAGCAACTTCAGCAACTACATTTATTATGTCTACATTATCAGAGATGTTATTAATATCAATTCCTCTTGACCTACAAATTTCTTGCATGGTGTAATCAAACATAAATTTTTGAACAGAAATAGGTCTCCAAGCATCAAACAAAGCCAACTGTAATTGAGGATTAATCTCTGAAAGATATTGTTGTGCTTGTATCAATCTTCTTAAAACACTACTACGTAAAACCCATGGATCTGCACCAGTCAAATATGGGGCACCTAAAGACATATAAGGATGAGGTGTTAATCGAAATATAGATTGTGGAATAGAAATTAAAGGCTCTTTACATTCATTTATTTTTAAATTACTCCAAGGTTTCATCTTCATAATTTGTAGAAAAAGTAAATAAAAAATCTCATTTTTGTACAAATTTTATTGAATTCTAGCTTTAAAATTAAATGAATTCAATAGTTATTTTACCAAAATATTAATTTAGTTTATTAGCAATTTTAAGCTTTTCCCGCTGTTCTTTTATTAACAACCGAAGTATAGAGTTGTTTTTAAGCTCAGAATCATTATCTAAAATCTGACGAGCCTCATTGCGCGCAAGTTCAAGCACGTCAGCATCATCAGCTAATGATGCCAGTGCAAAATCAGGTAAACCTGATTGTTTTGTACCTAAGACTTGTCCAGGTCCGCGAAAACGCAAATCAATTTCTGAAATTTCAAATCCGTCATTGGAATTAGCAAGAACTTCCAATCTTTGTCGGGATGTTTTATTTTTATTTTGATGACTCAGGAGACAGTATGACTTGGAGGCTCCCCTTCCAACTCGACCCCTTAATTGATGCAATTGAGCAAGTCCAAAACGATCAGAATCCTCAATTAGCATTACACTTGCATTTGGTACGTCAACACCTACTTCTATAACCGTAGTAGAAACGAGTATGTCACATTTTTTGTTGATAAAATTCTGTATAACCTCTTGCTTTTCAACACTCTTCATTTTGCCATGAAGTAAATCAACAACAAAATCTGGAAAAACTTCTGTAGACAACTGATGATGTACATCAATTGCCGAACTAATTTCTAGTTTCTCAGATTCTTCAATCAATGGTAGAACAACATAAATTTGATGTCCTTTATTAACTTCAGTTCTGATTAATTCATATGCATAATTCTTTTCTTTTGGTGTGATCAGCTTAGTATCTATAGGATTTCGACCAGGTGGAAGCTCATCTAATTGACTAACATCGAGATCACCATGCAAAGTAAGTGCAAGTGTTCTCGGAATAGGCGTAGCCGTCATCGTAAGTAAGTGAGGTTGCAAACCTTTATTCAACAGTTTGTTCCTCTGTTTAACGCCAAAGCGATGCTGCTCATCTACGACGACAAGACCAAGTCGTTCAAAGGTGACTTTGTCTTCAAATATTGCATGTGTTCCTACCAGAATCTTAGTAGAACCATTTACTAAATCAGTGAAAATTTGTTTACGTCGAGACTTAGTTGTAGAACCAGTTAACAAATCTACGTTCACCTCAAGTTGAGGGATCCATTTACTTAGTGTTTGATAGTGTTGAGTAGCAAGCACCTCGGTGGGTGCCATAAGAGCACCTTGCCATCCAGATTGGACGGCACTGAGTAGTGCTGCTATGGCGATGACGGTCTTCCCACTACCAACATCTCCTTGTAATAGTCGAGACATTGGCTCTGCTTTCACTATGTCTGATTCAATTTCCTTCAAAACTCTTGTTTGAGCACTTGTTAAAGAGAAAGGAAGAATACTCAAGAATTTCCTTACAAGGCTATTACTACTGAGTTCAATACTTAGTTGAGGAGAATTACGTTTCTTATGCAGATCACGTCTTAAAAGCAGACTTAACTGCAATAACAGAAACTCTTCGAATACAATTCTTCTCTTTGCTTTAGCTAACATTTTTGCATTCTCAGGGTTATGAATATAAAAAAAAGCTTCTTTCTTAGTTAGTAGATCTAGTCTACTTACTGTGTCTTTCGGAAGTGGGTCCTTAATACCAGATGTTAAATAAAGAATAGACTGGATTAGATCTCTGAATTTGTCGGCAGTAACACCTTCAGTTAAAGAATATATAGGGAATATCTGACCAATAGTTCTAGATTTCAAATAACTGTTAGGACTATCGATGATTTCTATCAAAGGATCGTTTAATGATTTCCCATATTTACTTTCTTTAACTAACCCACTTACCGCAACAGTCGAACCAACAGGATACAAACTTTGTTGAGATTTTACATAGGCAATACTCCTACCACGACTACCTGCAAAAAATCTTGTAACTTTAATTCCTCCAGTCCTATCTTTTAAAAACAGTTCAAGAATAGAAAGATTTGGATTTTTAGGACTTTTAAATGAACTGCAACGCCTAACTTTAGCGACGATCGTTACATTCTGACCTGCTTGAGTTTTATCTATAGTTTTCAATGAGGTGTAATCAACATAATCACGAGGGAAATAATTTAAGAGATCACGAATTAAAAAAAGGCCCAGTCTAGACAATCTTTCAGCTTGTTTTGGTCCAACACCCTTAACGGCTGAAATCGAACTTCTTAAATTTAATAAATCAGTCGAAGAACTTCTCGTAGACCCAACAGAATCATACACACTTCTTATTTTTAATTTTTTTGGCTCTGTTTTCTCTTTGTTTTCTTGATATGTATATAGATTATGAAGAGTCTGTCTTGTCTTGACTATTATTCTTCGCCTATCATCAATGGACAAAGATGGATATTTTTCATAATCCAGAGCTAATTTCTTTAATTTAGAAAGATCAGATTCTGGAACAACTATAGAAGGGAAGTTTAATAAATACCCACTTACAAAAGAAGAAAATTTATTAGTTCTACCTTGAATATTATTACAACCGTGATCAACTTCAACTGTTAATGCTTGTTGTAAAGGTCGAACCCATGTTACTAATTCACCTGATTTGCTACCAGGAGTAGGTATTGAATTATTACTACTTAAATTTTGGTTGTGTCCTTCCACCATTCTTTATTAACCTCTTCTGCTAATGAGCGACCTTGCCAATAACGTTGCTGTTTAATCATACCCAAAAGTACATTTTGATAATATTTAATATTAGTTCTATTTTTTCTAAGTCTTGGATTATCAAATTCCATATCCGAGGGAGTAATTAGCAAGCAATCAATATCTAATCCTCCAGAAGGAACTAATGGATTATTGGTTGGCAATTTAAAAGTAAGAATATTGGATACAGATTTAGAAGAAATTAATTGACCAGACAAAGCCGCATCTAAAATATTTATTGGTATCAGAGTATTTACAATACCTGATTTTAAAAGCTCAGTGTTAATGGAGTCTGATAGGTCACGCAATCTTCGAATCAAAGCTGTATCTATAGAAATAATCCACTCATATAGTCCAATTGGTGATTGTGGAAGAAATCTATTGTTTATGAAATCATCACTAGAGGAGGACTCATGAGAAGAATCCTCACTGCTGGAATCGAAACCAGTTGAATTAGATTCATCGGTCAATGCAAAAATTGACTGCAAAACTTCAATATCTTTACTTTTTAAATTAAAAGTATCGGTATTCTTTTCATCTTCTTTTAATTGCTTATAATCCTTATTTGTATTTTTAATTCGTGACTCATTTTCAGATTTTGTACTTTTCATATAAATTTCTTTATTATCTATAGCATACGGAGCTTTTAATTCACCATTCCAACCTTCAGTAATTGATAAATTTTCCAATGGCGGTATCGAACTTATATGAATTGAATTAACAGTGCTAAATGATTCGGATTTTTCAGAATCATTTTTCAAATTTAGTGCATTTGACATTTCATCCTTAACATTATTTAAATGTCGAATATTTTCTTGATCAATTTTCTTAGCCAACTCGATTAAATGTTCAATTGTTATGAGAGAAATATTATCCGAAACTAATTTGTCAATTTTCAACTGAAATAGCTTTCTTGAACTAAATGTTGAGAAACCAAAATCATCTCCAGGCCGATCAGTGATTAGAGAGAATAATGTGGTTCTTATAGTTTGAGGTAGCAAATTTCTCAGCTCCTCAAGATAAACAGAAGTAACTCTATAGATGATAGGAGATATGTTATTACATTTTTCCTTTAATAAACCTATTTGTTCTAAAGGATCAAAATTAGAATCCAAAAAATACTTATTTTTAGACAAAATTAATCAGAGGTCATTGATGCAACCTCTTCTGCAAAATCAGACTCTTTAACATCAATCCCCTCGCCAAGAGTGTATCTAGTAAATCTACGAACTTTTATGTTCTCTCCTATTTTACCAGCAACTTGTTTTACAAGCTCTTCAACATTTATTGAACTATCCTTTATGAATGGTTGTTCTAAAAGAGCCATCTCTTTTAATCTCTTTCCTATTCGTCCTTCTACAATTTTTTCTTTTATTTGATCAGGCTTACCTGAGAGATCATCTCTTCCCATCTCAATTTCCTTCTCCTTGCTTGCAATAGCTTCTGGAATTTGATCAACGCTTACATACTCAACACTTGGACAAGCGGCTACTTGCATTGAAAGATCTCTCAAAAGACCTTGGAATAAATCTCCTCTAGCTACGAAGTCTGTCTCGCAGTTCAACTCTAAAAGGACTCCAACACGAGAACCTGTATGGATGTAACTACCGACCGCCCCCTCAGCGGCGACTCTACCTGATTTCTTTTCAGCACTGGCTATACCTTTTTGTCTTAACCATTCAATAGATTTTTCCATATCACCCTTATTCTCAATTAGAGCTTTCTTGCAATCCATCATTCCAGCAGATGTTTTGTCTCGAAGTTCTTTAACGAGTTTTGCTGTTATCTCCGGCATTTTATGTAGGTGTAGTAAAGAATTAGATTAAGATAAGAATTTATAACACAAGTATATTAGCTACTCATTAGTGCCATGTCTCCCTTCATTTATAGCATCAGCTAATCTGCCCAAAACGAGTTGAACAGATCGAACTGCATCATCATTACATGGTATGGGGATTTCGCATAGATCGGGATCGCAATTAGTATCAAGCATTGATACTAGTGGAATATCAAGCTTTCTAGCCTCTAGAACAGCATTTGTTTCCCGCCTCTGATCTACTAAAACCACAACATCAGGTAAACGTCTCATTCCTTTTAGTCCACCAAGATATTTTTGCAATCGTTCTAATTCTCTACGTAACACGGCTCCCTCTTTCTTTGGGCGCATTGCAATAGCACCACTTGATTCCATTCTTTCAAGATCTTTTAGTCGATCGATTCTCGCTTTCATTGTTGTCCAATTTGTAAGCATCCCTCCAAGCCATCTTTGATTAACGTAGGCCGCTCCGCATCTAATGGCTTCTTGAGCAACTACTTCGGAAGCTTGTTTTTTAGTTCCTACAAAAAGGAATCTTTTACCACTTCTTGCAGCTCCTCTAGTCCATTTATAAGCACTATTCATACAAACAGCGGTCTTGACCAGATCAATAATATGAACCCCATTACGAGCAGAGTAGATGTAGCGGGACATCTTGGGATTCCATCTTCTTGTCTGATGCCCGAAGTGAGCACCAGCTTCCATCATCTCAGAAAGAGAAACTACAGCCATTTTTTTAGTAAGTTCCGGGTTCGCCTCCACCAAACAGGGATAAATTAAATAGTGATTAACAAATCAATATTTATTCATCACCCGAAACAGTCAGGTGTGCGGTTTTGAGTTTGCATTTGCAATCCTAACAAACGATTGCTCACCGAAGTCCCAATAATGATGCTTCTCTAAAAATTTGTCTCACTCCAATCAAATTAAGAGGAAGTCTTAACAATTCCATAGCTAAACCAGATCGACCATTCTTGATTAGAAAAGCCAATAGAGGTCTGAGTGTCTTTGTGTTAATAAGTCCGCCAAAAGTTAAAAGTTCCCACAGGCATCGATGAAAGAAAGTGTATTGAATTATAAATTTCACTCTCAAAGTTGGATGCTTACGATAAAAAACTAATCCCATTTTTGATCTCTCTTTTTCAATTCGAATCAAATGAGGAATTTGATCAAGAGCTAATGCTGGATGCCAATGAAATCCAATAGCTCTTGGACATTTGATAAGTTTAACGCCCATATTTCTTAATCTTTCTCCTAATTCCAAATCTTCCCAACCATATAGCCGAAAAGATGTAT
>QCFJ01000038.1 GCA_003280265.1 Prochlorococcus sp. AG-363-G03
AGTAAGAGAATAAAGAGGATGAAACAAGTTATATTCTGAATCCTTAATACCATAACTTGTAATATCCTTAAGATGACTTTCATCTAAGTATGTATTAAACAGTTTATCCCATAATGTTAATGATCCTCCTAAATTCTTATTAAAGTGTATAGGATTATTGGAATGGTGAATCCAATGCAAAGAAGGACTCATAAATACATATGAAAAAGGCTTAGGATAGATTAATTTAAAAGAACTATGACCGACAATTTCAAAAATATATCTGAAAGTACCAAAAAAAAGATAGATTATAATTGGTAAAATGTAACCTTGTATTAAATACTCATTTAATAATAATATTGATAGTACCGAAAAAGGAATTGTAAAGAACTTGGTAAAAGAAGAAATTAAATTAGATCCTCTAGACGAACTTAAAATAGTCATTTCAGTTGCAGAATGATGAATCTCATGAAGATCCCAAAGAAAAGGTAGGTTGTGAGAAAGATAATGATCAATATAAAATGCTAGATCAGTTAAAACTATTGCTATTAAAATAAAAATTATGGAAAAAAATTGAGATGTCAACGAAGAGGGTATTATAGATTGGTAGAGGTTTCTGAACCATTCCTCAACTCCAATAGATAAATTCGAAGTTCCTAATGTTAAAAAGACAAGAAAAAAAGGAAATTTAAATTTTAAAAGATCAGTAAATAATTTTACAAGCCAGTACCAAATATCAGCATTTTTAAATCCTTCTGAGTAAAAAATACGTCCTATACTGGTGTACTTAAAATCAAATAAAGTTTTTGTTCTTGTAATAAAGCTTTCAACTATCGTTAAGGTTAAAATTGGTAAAACAATCAAAAAAGATCTAAAGAGAAATTTAACAAAGAATTGAGCTGTACTACCATCGGGAAAAGATAAGATATTCGAAATGTCATTAATATTAAAAACTTTCTGCAATACGTCCTTATCTAGATTACAAAAAATAATTAGAGAAAATATTATAAAAATTACTAAATAGCTGACTATCGAATTTCTATTATTAGGATTAATCGAGTACGGGCTAGCCATCTACAAGATTCAGAAATAATAACTATATACAACAAGTTAGCACAAAAAATAAAAAAAAGACTAAAAATTATTTCAAAAAAATAAATTCCAAAAACTAATTTATTTTATATGCACTATATGAATATAATTAATTATGATACTCTAAATAAAGTTGTATATCGAATGAATAATAATAAGCATAAAAAAAAATTAGAAAAAATAAAAATAGTCTATATAAATATTTTTAATTTGATAATTTTATTATTAATGAGTGAAATAATTCTTGGAAATTGGTTAACCAGAAAGCCAATAGTTTCAAAAATCCCTGCCGCAAAATATAACGTAAATATGAAAATAGATGTTAATAGTTTATATGAAAGAGAAGAGAAGATAGATTATATTAGAGATAAGAATGGATACAGATCAAATAAAGCTAAAAATTCATCAAAAATAGTATTAACAGTAGGTGGTTCTACTACAGACGAACGGTATGTTTCGGAAGGAGAAACTTGGACAGACCAATTAGAAAAATTATTTAAAGAAAAATATAATTTTGTTAATGGTGCTGTGGACGGTCACTCTTCTTATGGTCATCTATATTCACTAGAAAATTGGTATTCAAAAACATTAGAAAAAGAAAAAATACATTCAATTATTTATTATTTTGGAATAAATGATATTAGATTACTAGGTGAAGATTTTCGTCTCAATGATTTCGATAAAATTACCTTTAGAGAAAGAATAAAACCATATTTTATAAAACATACACTTTACAAAAATTCATTTATTTATAAAAAAATATCTGATATAAAAAATATATATTCAAGTTCAAATTCTGAAAAATATAAAAATAATAAAAAATCTAAATCCATTTTTCAACATAAAAGATTCTTCAATTTATCTAACAAAGATACTATTATATCAATACCTAATAAGAGAAATATTGAGAATAAAAAATATAGTATTTTAATAAAAAAACTAATTCATAAGACACATGAGTATTTCCCAAATTCAAATATAATATTTGTTCAACAACAAATTCCTTACTGCGAATATGAAGAAAATACTTTTATTAAAAATAGTTTTGATAAAGGGATAACAATTTGTCAAAAATTATTTAATGCTTATGAAACTCAGAAAGCTGTTTTTAAAAATTATACTAATAATAAAAAATCTGTAATAGTACTTGAAATGTATAAAGAAAAAATCTTAACTCAAGATGATATGTATGATTACATCCATACCAAGCCAAGAGGAAGTAAAAAAATAGCTAATTATATTTTCAAAAATCTTATAATTAATGAATTTTAATATTATAAATTAATGAAATATCAAAATCATGATAATTAATAGTTTGACTTTATTTTTCTATATAAACTATTATTTGAACAGTCATAGTATATAAAAGATTTATAAAATTTGAATGCTAGGAATATCAAAATTAGAAACCCAATCAATGTTGAAGATGAAGAAAATATATTAGTAAATCTATTAATTACTAATGAAAAAATAAAAACTAATAGAGCGCAGAAACTGAAAAAGATTGATATTATCAAATCTATTGAACCTGAATTAAAATTATTTAAAAAATATTGATAACCTATCCTTTTGACTGAAATCAAAACATGTTTAATAAAAAAATTAGGAATTTCCTTAATAGAATTCAAAGAAGAAGTAGGCGATTTGTTTTTGTAGTTAATATTTACTGGTACATTTTTAATAAGAACATTATTTATTCCACACCTAAAAAGTAAATCTGTCTCAAAAAAAAATCTATCATCTAGTTTCTTTAATGGTAATTTTGATAGAACATTACTGTCTAGAGCAATAAATCCATTCGTAGGATCAAATAGTTCCCAATACCCTGTGGAGAATTTGGCAATAAAACTCAATACAATATTACCTAAAAATCTCAATTTAGGCATATCTTTCACCTGATCTATATTCGTAAATCTATTACCTTTTGTAGCTTCACATTCATTATTAAGAATAGGAAGGTACATTTTTGGAATATCACTTGCATTCATTTGACCATCTGCATCAATTTTTAAGATTAAATCACATCCTCTTTTTAGCAGCCATTCAAATCCTTTCTTTGTAGATGCTCCTACTCCAGAATTTATTTCGTTCCTTAATATATGTAATTTTGGACTATTTATAGCTTTCTCAACTAGATTTCCTGTGTTGTATGGGCACATATCATCAATTAAAACCACATAATCTACATAGCCTAAAATATCTTTAACTACATCAATAGTAATCTCTCCTGTTTTAAAGCAAGGAATTGAAACTCCAATAGACTTATTCCTATACATCTAATAACTTGTTATTGTTTTTAATATTATATATTAAAGCACCAGCAAAAATAAGAAATGGTATATAAAACATAATCCAGTATCTACTCATCGATACTCCTATTAAACTCGGCAAGGTTGATACAATTGAACTAAGTAGTACTAACCATATGTTCGTCAACATAACGGTCCTAAGATTAAATAAGACGCCTAATAAAGAAAGTAAATTAATAGGATAAATAATAAAAATACCTGTAAATGTTCTAGCTATAAATGGAAATATATCTCGATTTTCAGCAAAATTGTAGGTGTCTCTTATACCTGAGATGCCAGATACAAAGTTAGTTAATTTCCACATGAAAGTGTAAATGATTGCTTTAAAATTAAAAAAACCTTGCTTTGGAATCTCAGAAATAATTCGTCGAAGTGATTCTCTTGGATAGCCAAAAAACAAACCACCCTCTTCTGAGAATAAAGTAATATTGGCTAAAATATATTTATTAACTTCAAATAGGCTTAAAACTGCATAAGAAAAAGTTATCATTGACAATACAATTGATATGGTGATAATTAGATTAAAAGTATTGATTCTAATCAGATCTATTAATAATTTAATTATTATAATAGCAATAAAAATAATACTAAATATAGCACCATTGGGTCTTAAACTTGAAAGATATAAACAAATACATAAGCAATAAAATAAATTAAGTAAGAAATTTTTCTTCTTATAATTAAACAAATTGTTTTTTGATCTAGAAACTATAAAAGTAATTAAGGCAACGCCAAATAAAACATAATTAGTAATACCACCAGTCAATGGATAAAAATATGAATACGGGTTTACGACATAAAATAATGATGCGTAAATAGAAACACCATGATTAAATAAATTTTTTGAAGATAGTATTAATAGTCTTAAAGAAAAAATTGATAGTAATGATGTTATTGTAATAATAATAAAATTACAAAATTTAGAGGTAGATGTCTGCCCAAAAAAATTTGAGATTTTTATTATAATTGATAAAACAAATGGATACAAAAAGTTTCCATGATAATCTTTATAGCCATATCCCAAGGGTGAATCATTTATATAAAAAGATCTATCACCAATCTGAAGCATATCTGAGGAAACACCTATTGATCCATAACTTGTTGGAATTGAATTAAAAAATGAGTAGATAAACAATAAAAAAAATATTATCAAATATATTTTTTCAATAAGTGAAAAACTTATAACTTTAAAGAATCTTCTATAAAAGAAAAAAAACTTTTGTCTAAAATTAACAAGCATGAACTAGATAGTTACAAATATATTATACTATTCCAAAAGCCTTCTAATTTTAATTTCAAAACTGATTAACAAAAAGACTTATGTTTATCAACCTTCAATATAATTCAGGAATACTCCAATACTAAAATGTATAATTTATATTTCTCTCCCGATTCCCAGCAACCCTTATTGAAAAAAGGAGATTTTTTAATAAATGATAAAAGCGGAGAAAAGTTTCCTATTGTTCAAGGTATCCCAAGATTTTCTCCAGAGGTTAATTATGCAGACAATTTCGGATATCAATGGAATAAATTTGATCGAACTCAACTTGATAATTTTTCCAATATAAATATAAGTGAATCACGTTTCTATGCTACAACGAACTGGGATAAAAAAGACATTTCGACCCAAAGTGTTTTGGAAGTTGGAAGTGGTGCTGGTCGGTTTAGTGAAGTGTTTCTTAGGACAACAAATGGTGATTTACATAGCATTGATTACTCAACAGCGGTTAATGCCAATTTAAAAAACAATAAAAAATACCGTTCCAGATTATTCCTATCTCAAGCTTCAATATATAACATGCCATATCTCGATAATACTTTTGACAAGGTTTTTTGTTTAGGAGTCCTACAACATACTCCATCATTCTCAAATTCTGTGGCGGCATTAATAAGCAAAGCTAAAAAGGGTGGAGAAATAATTGTTGATTTTTACCCAATAAAAGGTTGGTATACAAAAATTCATTCTAAATACTTACTCAGACCTTTTACTAAATTACTTCCTAAAAAAATATTACTTACTCTTATAAAGATTAATATAAGATGGATGATGCTTGTTTTTGATTTATTAGTCCGAATGAGAATGAAATTATTAACTCGATTTATTCCAATAACTGATATTAGTAATTTCCCAAAAGGACTCACAAAAAAACAAAAAATAGAATGGGCTATTATGGATACATTTGATGGGTTTTCACCAGAATATGACAACCCTCAAACAATAAAAAATGTCATTGATATGTTTAAATTTAATAATTGTAAAATTACTTTTGCTGGAACAATAAAATTCTCGGGGGGATGTGCAACTGTTGTTAGAGCGATAAAAGCATAAACTTAATGTATATAAAATGAATTTAATAAATTTCTATTGCATTTTTATCA
>QCFJ01000039.1 GCA_003280265.1 Prochlorococcus sp. AG-363-G03
CTAAGCCAGGATCTATTGCCCCGACTTAGTTTTAGATGCCTTAGATTTAAGTACTACCGTAATGCCACCACTTAATATGCACATAGTTTGAAGGGGTATGAGGGGGAAACTAGAGTCCTTCCTCATATGTTAATGGGGAAGAGAAATTTATGGTGAAAAATAAAGGACTAAAATAGTTATCTATCTTTAATCTTCAATGATGACGTCTTTGGTCTGGAAGATATCATCTATACCGTTGGTTAGAGAGGTTGGGTTAGTGATGGTTAGAGAGTTGTCTTGGTAATCAGCCTTCGCTATCTCACTAACGCTCGATTAGCTCAGAGTTAGATACTCTCTTTGCTCGTATAGAAACACTTGGGTTTTGAGGTCTCTTTGTATGCACCCCTTTACTATTTCTCTCCCTCCCATGTATAGGTGACACCTCGCTCTCTCATGTATATGGAGACCATTGACTTTCTCCCTTCTATACGAGGCGCCTCGCCTTCTCTCTTCCATAGATAACTGATCGCAAATTTCCAGAAGGCTTCTTTCTCTATAATAATGGCGAGTTCAGAATTAATAGACAATAGAAGCATTTTAGGCGATGTCGTAGCAAACTATTAAGAAGATATTTTTAATAGATCATGATCAGCTAGAAATGATATATCTCTCGATACTTTTCTATTGTTTCTTTAACAGTAATAAAATATATGGAAATATCTGATAAACAAGAACAAAGAAAGAATAATTTCACTGATATAAAAACATTCAATATTCCATTTGCTTCAGAAGAAATCAAAGAAAAAATTTCTAATACTACTAATACTGTTGCCAACCCTTCTAAAGAACAAATAATAGATCAAGCAATTCAGTTTCATCTAAAAGGAAATATTTCAGAAGCAATAAAATATTATCAAGAGTTAATAAGTCAAGGATGTAATGATCACAGGGTCTTTTCTAATTATGGAGTCATATTGAAAAATCTTGGCAAATTAAAAGAAGCAGAATTGTCATACAGAAACGCAATTGAGATTAAACCTGATTTTGCAGAGGCGTATTCTAATCTGGGAAACATATTGAAAGATCTTGGAAACTTAGAGGAAGCAGAAATTTCTACTCGCAAAGCAATTGAACTCAAGCCTGATTATGCTGTTGCTAATTACAATCTGGGAAACATATTGAAAGATCTTGGAAACTTAAAAGAAGCAGAATTATACACTCAGAAAGCAATTGCGATTAAACCTGATTTTGCAGAGGCGTATTCCAATCTGGGAAATATATTGAAAGATCTTGGAAACTTAAAAGAAGCAGAATTATACACTCGCAAAGCAATTGACATCAAACCTGATTATGCTGCTGCATATTCCAATCTGGGAAATATATTGATAGATATTGGGAATTTAAAAGAAGCAGAATTATCTACTCAGAAAGCAATTGCGATTAAACCTGATTTTGCAGAGGCGTATTCCAATCTGGGAAATATATTGAAAGATCTTGGAAACTTAGAGGAAGCAGAAATTTCTACTCGCAAAGCAATTGAACTCAAGCCTAATTTTGCAAATGCACATTACAATTTGGGAAATATATTGAGAGATCTTGGAAACTTAGAGGAAGCAGAAATTTCTACTCGCGCAGCAATTGAGATTAAATCTGATTATGCCGATGCACATTGCAATCTAGGATTCATATTATGTGATCTTGGTAATTTAAAAGAAGCAGAAATCTCATTAATAAAATCAATTGAACTCAAACCTGATTTCGCAAAAGCATACTATGCACTATCGTTACTAAAATCTTCTGATGATAATATGATTTGGCAAAAGCAACTCTTTTCTAAAAGTATCTTAAATAATAAATTAAAAAAAGATCAAATTGATATTTACTTTGCAAGAGCAAATATTTTTCATAAAGAAAAAAATTTTAAAGAAAGTGCTACATACCTAGATAAAGCTAATAAATTAAAACTTATTATTAAACCATCTAACGCAAAAATTTTAATCAACCAATCTAACTTATTACTGATTGAATCTAATAAAAAAGATATAAAACAAGAAGAAAGAGTAAATTATCCTCAAAGTATTTTTATTGTAGGAATGCCTAGAAGTGGTTCTACTTTATTAGAATCAATTCTCAGTATGAATAATGTTGTTAATGATTTGGGAGAGAGTGAAATCCTAGAAGAGTCATTCCTAGAAAAAAAAAGAGTTAATCAAGTATTAACTCTTGCAGAACGGTATTATAAAAAAATCATAGCTCTTAAAAAACAATCTGCTATAACAACCAATAAAAACCTATATAATTATCAATACGCAGGTATCATCGCTGGGCAAATACCAAACGCAAAAATAATCCATTGTTTTAGAAATCCTTTAGATAATATTCTTTCAATTTACCGAGCACATTTTGATAGAGGTAATGAATATTCTTCTTCCTTAGTTGATTGCACAAGAGTTTATTTAGATCAAGAAGAAATTATGACTCAATACAAAAAAAGATTTAGATCAACAATATACGATCTTAATTATGATTTATTAGTGAGCGATCCTAATAAAGAAATTAAATCTTTGATCTCCTGGTTAGGTTGGAAGTGGGACGATACATATCTATCACCTCATCTAAATCCACGCTCAGTTTCAACAGCAAGCAATGTTCAAGTTCGTTCCCCAATCAATTCAAAATCAATTGGTGGGTGGAAGAACTACAAAGATATGCTGAAACCTGCTATTGAAATACTTACTCAAAGTAAAAAGTATCAAGATTTAATTTCTTAAATTATAAAAGACAGAACAGAACAATCTTTAGAATTAATCTCTTTGTTGATGATTGTGGAAAGGATAAGTTAATGGAAGTAGCTTTTCATTAAACCTTCCATCTCATCAGTCAAACGAGCTACGATCACCTTTGCAAACTTGAACAAATTCATGTTTGATCCTTTCTTTTGCTGTATTCATATCGTTAGGAAGAACCTTCAAGCAATCGTGGATTAGGGCGATTGGTTGAAGCCAATCTTGAAAGGAAGACTTGAGGAATGCTGCTACTCGATAAGACCTTCCTGTTTTTGTCTTCTCAGCTGGAACATCAATATTGACCCAGATCTTTCTTTCTTCCTTTGGAATGGTTGTGTTTTCACTGATGTTCTTCCACTTTAGTTTTCGCATTGATCCTGGTCTGATCCCAGTATCCATTGAGACTCTTACGGCTAAGTAAGACAACTCTATTTGGATCTGAGTATCTAATCCACTTTGCTGACTTTCATCAATGCTACTAACCCTTGCATAGCCAACTTTCCTTGTTCTGGACTGTTGTTTATATACAGATTGAACTCTAATGCTGCAGCCTTTCTTGGCTTGCTTACTGTTACTTGTGGGTATACTTAAAAAGTGCATATCTACTCAGAGTAGCTACAGTAAAAATATGCCCCTTGTTGACTACCCACCTAACCTATATTTGTAATCAGTTTGAGACAATAGGCTGATTACAGACATAGCTCCTACTAGGATTAGACCACCCAAGAAGCTGACTGTGTTAATAATGTGACCCTACTGTGATATAGAAGATGCCTTTAAAAGCCAGTTATAGAGCCATATAAGGGAATGTTGATTACTAACATACCAATTTTTGGTATAAATGCTGATTATACAACGTAGCCTAGAAAGCTAGATATAGGAAAGGTTTTAAAGGAGGCAATAAAGAAGGGTAACACTAAGGTAACAGTACTAAAAGAACATATCCCTTGGTCCTAGTTAGAAACTTGATAAGGGGTATGAGGAGTAAATAGAGTCCTGTCTGATACGTTGATGGGTAAGAGAAATTTATTTTATTTTTTATACTTTTTGCTCAGACCTTTACGTCATCTAGTTCTGGGAAAAGCATGTTGATATAAGCCATTATTATCACAACCAAAGGAGGCATATTTGTTTTATCTTCTTTTGTCAGTCGCTTAATCTCTGACAGGAAACCCTTAGCTTCTTGTTCGCTAATTTTGTATTCTGGGTTCTTTTCTACTTCGTCAACGAGGGCTTGGATTTGATTAGCTGAATCCATTAACTAATGTGTTGCTCTATGCCAATAAAACGAATGAGTTATAGAACTACAAGTATAGATTAAAAAAACTTATCATTTCTTACATTTCAGGGCTATGGCTTCAAAAATTTTAGTAGTTATTAGACAACTGTTTCGATTAGGAGCTAAAAAAGAACTCCACTATGTTTTTAACTCTTGTCTATATCAGTAACTTCTCCTTGTCCTGAGAGTACCGTTCATGAGCTAGGAATTAAAAATTGGCCAATTTGGACGTGTGAAGCAAGTTCTTTCGATTGGACATATGAAGATAAGGAGACTTGCTTATTGCTTGAGGGTGAAGTCACAGTTACACCTGATGGAGGAGAACCTGTGAAGTTTGGAGCAGGTGACCTAGTTGTCTTCCCATCAGGAATGGACTGTCGATGGGATATTCATAAAGCAGTCCGTAAACATTATCGTTTTGGTGATTAAATAATTAAAATGAATGTGGAAATGTACTACTGATTTTGCTGAAGACAGAGGTAACCTTGAACTTGGTCCAAAAGTTCGTATAGGAAATGATCGTAATTGTTCTAAAGGAGAACCTAAGATTGGCTGGAATAGCACTTGCAATTCACCTTATATAGAGTCACCTAAGAGCGAAAGAGTTGAAGGCAGGCGTAATTAAAAGCATGGCTACTAAATCCTTAGTTTTGAAGAGTAATACTAGTATTGGAAATTCATCACAGAAGCGACATCATGGGTTTATAAAAGGAATAGATAGAAAACTAAAGATTAATTCCGTACTGTGCTGCGATACCTTCTAAGTCATCCATTGAAAGATCAGAGAAATAACTGTGAATACATTGAAAGGCGTGAAAGCTTTCTAGCTTTCTTCTCCCTTTGTAGAT
>QCFJ01000040.1 GCA_003280265.1 Prochlorococcus sp. AG-363-G03
ATATCACTTCTGTATCAAACGAATCTGAAATTATTGAAGCTCGTGTTGATGGTGTAGAAGCTCAGCTAGAAGAAATCCAAGCTGGTGCTTTCTCTTCAACCACAACAATGAGTGGTAAGGCTGCTTTTGCAGTTGGTTATACCGATGATGATCAGCAGACTGATGAAGATCAGATCACCTTCAACTACATGTATCAGTTGAACATGAACTCCAGTTTTACTGGTGAAGATCTTCTCTATACAAGAATTAAGACTGGTAACTTCAGTAAGGAGACAAGCGATCCTTATAATGGTGGACGTTTCTCTAACAAAGGAAATGGAGACTATTTAGCTGTTTCTAACCAAAATGGAGATGCTCTTAAAGTTGACAAGATCTGGTATCAATTCCCTGTTGGCGATAGCCTAACAGTTTGGGTAGGTCCAAAGATCGAGAACTACTACATGCTAGCTAGTGCTCCATCAATCTATAAGCCAGTAACAAAGCAGTTCGCTCTTGGTGGTAACGCTTCAACCTATGGTTCAAGTACAAGCCCTGGTTTTGGTGCTGCTTACACTCAGCAAGTTGATGATCCTTCAGAAGGTAGGTTTGCACTTAGCGTTAACTACACCGGAAAGGGTGCATCTGATTCAACAGCTGGAATCCTAGACGACGATTCTAAGGAATTCTTCCTTACTAAAGTTGAATATGGCACACCTCAGTGGCAAGTATCAGCAGCTTACGCTAACAAGACAAATGGTGAAGCTTATGATGGCTACTACCATACTAAAGCTGGTGAAACTTACAGCACAGACCTAACTTCTATTGGTTTAAGAGCTTATTGGAAGCCTGATTCTTCAGGAGCTGTTCCTCAAGTTCAACTAGGTTATGACGTGGCTTCTGTTGATAATGCTGCTGTTGGCGATCCAGATGAGATGTCTGCTTGGATGGTAGGTCTTGGCTGGACTGATCTATTTATAGATGGCAACAGAGCTGGAGTTGCATTCGGTTCAAGACAATCTGCAACTTCTTATAATGGAGCTGGTTCTGACCCTGCAGAAGACAACACTGTCTGGGAAGCTTATTACTCATTCAAGGTTAATGATGGTGTAACTATCACTCCTGCAGTATTTGGTGGTTCTGATGTTGAAGCTGATGGTAAAGACGTCAACGGTGCAGTTGTTTTAACAGAGTTTAAATTCTAAATTTCTTTTAAAACAAAAAAATCGCCCCCTAAGGGGGGCGTTTTTTTTTTGTTTTTTTGGCATAAAAAAACTAAGGGGCTTTCCCTAATTAAAACTTACCAGCAATTTTCTCCTTCCCCGATAGGAATACAAACGTTAGCTTTTTTTGCTTTGTCATCCGCTTTTTTGGCCGCCTCATCAAGTATGCCATCTTCATCTACATCTTGATCAGTGGTCCATTCCTTTGTACCACCCATTCCACCATGTTTTTCTCCAGCAATTGAATGATCTGGAATAATTGCGGTTGTAGCTAATGCCGCTGTTGCTGCTAGGAAAATTCCTACAGGACTTTTTTTAGGCATATGTAATTAAGTTTTTATCTATTTTGATAGTTTGAGGCTATCAATGGAAGTTCATATTTTACTTTATTAAGTATCAAGAATCTTGATTAATCTCCCAGTCTTCTCAAAATATTGCTGTATGCCTGGAAAATTAAATCTAATTCGTCAGATCTGCCGTGTTTAGCTAGTAAACCTTTTGCTCCTGCATCTAGTCCGAATAGAAAATTACGATCTTCATTGTTTTGTACATAGCTTTGAATCCAGCCTACACATACATAACGTTCACCATCTTTGACTTCAGCTACAGAATGAAGTTGAGTACTGGGATAAATTATCATTTCTCCAGCAGAAAGTTTTATTTTTTCAGTTTTATGAATTGTCTGAATAGTTAATTCACCACCTTCATACTCTGTTGGCTCGTTTAAAAACAAAGTAAAAGAAAGATCACTTCTTCCTGAGGGCATATATGGATTATCAATATGTGTGCCGTAACCATCTCCAGCTAAGGATTGAGTAAACATGACTCCGTGAATAAGACTAGGTAATGCAAAACTTTTTAAGAGAGGATTTGAGATAATTTTATTAACAATAGTATCTCTAAGCTCAATTGATAATTTTGAATTTTTATCTAATTGGAAATTTGATTTTATTTTTGCAGCATGGCTTCCTGCAGTTTTTTTGCCATCTTGCCATGAAGATTTTTCGGTTTTTAGCTTTTTAATTATTTGAATAGCTTCTGATCGATCGATTAGTGAATGAGTTAAATATTCCATGTTTAATATCTAAGTTTAATTACTATTTTAAAGTATAAATAAGATATCAATTTATACTTTCGTGCGTATCAAAAATACTTGGCTATATCTAGCTGTGTCTTTTTGTCTAGTCTACAAAAGATATTAATCCCTTCCCTAGATTGATTAATGAATTTAATTAAGCGTTTTTTTACTTCTGTAATAGCAGGTTCACTATTAATTTCTTCAGGTTTTAATCAAGTAAAGTCCTCTGATAGAGAAGTAAGGATTTATTCAGGTAGGCATTACAACACTGATAAGCAGATATATAAAAAATTTGCCGAAGAGACAGGGATAAAAATCCGATTGATTGAGGCTACAGGTATATCTCTAGTTGAAAGATTGAAAAGGGAAGGAGCAAATTCTAAAGCAGATGTGATTCTTCTTGTTGATGCGGCCCGAATTAGTAATGCAGCTAAAAGTGGACTTCTTCAGTCATATAGATCTGCTGAATTAGATAAAAATGTTCCATTGGAATATAGAGATCCACAAGCAAGATGGTATGCCCTTACAAGAAGGGTAAGAGTTATGGTGGCAAATCCTAAAAAAGTCGATGTGAATTCAATTAAAGATTACTCAGATCTTGCTAATCCTGCTTTGGATGGTCTTGTTTGTGTTAGAAAAAGAAGTAGTCCATATAATCAATCTTTAGTAGCCAATCAAATTGTAAATAAAGGAGAAGCTAAAACTAAAGAATGGTTAAAAGGTATGATCTCAAATATTTCTCAGCCTTTTTTCCCCGGTGACATAGGAGTTATAAGAGCTGTAGCTCAGGGTAAGTGTGGAGTTGGCATCGTAAATCACTACTATGTTTCAAGAATGCTTGCAGGTGTTAATGGTAGTAAAGACAAAAGGTTGGCTAAAAAAGTAAAGGTTCTTACTCCTAACCCTGCTCATGTGAATGTAAGTGCAGGTGGAATTGCTAAATATGCTGAAAACAAAGAAGAAGCCATTCAACTCCTTGAGTATCTTGCTTCTCCTACGGGTAGTAGAGGGTTGGCTGGTCCAACATTTGAACATCCATTAATCGGTTTTAATAAAACGGATGAGGTTACTCAATTTGGAGGATTTACCCCTGATAATGTGACTATTGATCAATTAGGAGACAATAATAAAAAAGCAATCAAGCTTATGAGACAGGCAGGTTGGGATTAAATAATTAATAAATTTTTAATTCTGTTTATTTTCGGTAGAAACATAAGATTTGTTTTAAACTTATTTCAAGGGAGAGGTGGCTGAGTGGTCGAAAGCGAACGATTCGAAATCGTTTGATACCTTAAAACTATCCGTGGGTTCGAATCCCACCCTCTCCGTATCTTGCTTGATTCTATAAATGCATAGAAATATTGTTTGTCGAATAAGACTTTTGGTGGATAATCTACCTATTAAGATTAGGAATAGTCGTTGGTTATTTGAGATTGCAAAGATAGTTTTTAAATTGCCAAAAGAACTATATACATTCAGAGAGGATTATAAGAATGGAAGGATAGTCAATTTAGATTCATTATATTTGCAAGGAAGAAAAATGGAATTGAAAAGAATTTCAAAGGAAACTGACATTAATTCTTTACATCTTGATTTAATAGATAAGCATATTCATGCTGAGAGACAAAGTGAAATAATAGATATCGCTTGTGGAACTGGATTTTTAATTCAATTATTATCAGAAAAAAATGAGCATTGTCAGTTTCTAGGTATTGATTTTAATCTCCCAGATCTTTATAAAAAGGTGAAATCTAAGAATACTAATTATATAGCAGGAGATGTGAATTCTGAAATAAGAGATATTCCAGAAAAATCTTTTGACATAGTAATCTGTACTCACTTCTTAGAGCATATTAAGAAACCTAATGAATTAATTGTAGAATTACGACGCATTGTTAGGAGAAAACTTATTATTATTGTTCCTTTAGAGAAACCATATAAATGGGGACTTAATTATCATATTAATTTCTTTCCAACTCCTAAATCTTTTCTAGATTTTGTTAGATCTGATGATAATGCAAGCATTAATTATCATTCATATGAGAGATTAGGGGACTTCATGTATGTAGAGAAATATTTTTAGTATGCTCCTAAATATTTTTAATTCGGTTTATATCTTTGAAAATCTTCTAATTATTTACTCATAACTTACCTCCCATTCTCAAAAAAGTTTTTCTATTACAAAGACAGGGTTTGTAATCAGAGAAAGCACTCCTTGCATATGCATCTATATCTCTTTTTTCTCCTCAATGAAAATATGAGGTCGAAATAATCCACCACCTTCTAATTTCCCATTTCTTAATCGTGGATACTTGCTCATTTTTTACCTCCATATTGTTCGTGCTTTAAGTAATCGATTTCTATCTCGTCATAGTCACAGAAGACCCATTCACCCATTTCTTCCAGCAGTGCATACCGATCATTTTCTTCAAGTTTAGAGAACCTTTTTATAGTGTTTTCAACTGCATTATTGAATGTCTTTTTAAGACGGGTTTCTTTACTCATCATACCCATCTCCATTGCAAAAACTGACGAGTCAAAG
>QCFJ01000041.1 GCA_003280265.1 Prochlorococcus sp. AG-363-G03
CGATTCTGCTACGGTTTGATCTGAAAATTGAATGTATTCGATGTTCTCGAGAGTATCGGTTCCATCAGTTGTTCCATTACGTTGGTCTGAAATGATCAATGACCCACGCGTAAAAGTATAGTCAGAATATTGACCAGTATAAGAAACAGTATCGGTGCCTTCCCCTCCATCTATATAGTCATTGCCTGAAGTACTTTGAATAGCATCATTTTGATTTGTAGAAGAGATTTCATTGAGATCATCGACAGAGACAGTGAGAGTTTGATCAGAAGTATTGGTGGCTGAATCGGTTGCTCGAACAACAACGACATAGTCGTTATCTGAGTTGCTATCGTTAGGAGATTCGTAATCTGGAGCAGAATTAAAGGTTAAGGCACCAGTACTGCTATTAATACTGAACTTGGCAGCATCGACTCCACCATTGAGAGACCATTGAATAGGTTCATTAGCAGTAAAGGTATGGACTGTGGTTGCGTTTTCATTAATCGATTTTGTACTAGTAGAAGAACCTGCGTTACCAGATGGACCAGTTATTTGCGGATTCGAAATGATTGTTGCCCTCTTAGTGATTAGATGCCCATAGTTACTTTGAAATTGACTCGCTGAAATATTATTAATGTTATTGATATCAAGTGCTGATAGATCAATCAAACCAAATTGTGAGGGGTTGATTGAGGCTCCTCCCGTTCTTGCAAGTTCTATCGAGTTAGGGTGTCCTCCATACCCTGTCTGCCCATTCGTAAACAAATGACTGTAATTATCTCCATTACTAACAAGGGGTTCTCCTTTGTAGTAGGGGTCAAACCATATGCATCCACCTGCCTCAAATATTTTGCTAGTATTCCACAATGTCTCTAACTGGTTGTTATTTAAATCTGCTATGGGATAATCAATTAAAATCATATCTTTGTCATCGAAGTCACCTAACCAATACTTCCAATTTCCATATGTACTAAAGGTTTGACCAGAAAAGTAGTGACTTTCGCTAATAAAAGGAATGATGTAGATATCACCTTCTCCAGTCTCTTTCCCAGATTCAATTTCAATATTTGTTGGGGAAGATACATTCCCTCTAACCATATTGTATTGATCCTGAGTAACTGTAATAACTTTTCCATTGATAGATGGATCAATTTCATCAACATCAGTAACTGAAATAGTGACGGTTTGATCAGAGGCATTCCCGGAAGAATCTGTTGCTCTAACGACAACGATATAGTCGTTACGTGAGTTGCTATCGTTAGGAGACTCGTAGTTTGGAGCGGAACTAAACGTTAAAACACCAGAGGAGCTGTTAATGGAGAACTTAGAAGCATCAGCTCCACCATTGAGAGACCAGGCAACGGTTTCATTGGCAGAGAAAGTATGAATCTCTGTTGTATTTTCATTGATCGATTTACTGCTGGTCGAATCCCCTGCACTCCCTGATGGACCAGTGATGATTGGATCAATCTCATCCTCATCAACATCGGCAACAGAGACAGTGAGAGTTTGATCAGAAGTATTGGTGGCTGAATCGGTTGCTCGAACAACAACGACATAGTCGTTATCTGAGTTGCTATCGTTAGGAGATTCGTAATCTGGAGCAGAATTAAAGGTTAAGGCACCAGTACTGCTATTAATACTGAACTTGGCAGCATCGACTCCACCATTGAGAGACCATTGAATAGGTTCATTAGCAGTAAAGGTATGGACTGTGGTTGCGTTTTCATTAATCGATTTTGTACTAGTAGAAGAACCTGCGTTACCAGATGGACCAGTTATTTGCGGATTCGAAATGATTGTTGCCCTCTTAGTGATTAGATGCCCATAGTTACTTTGAAATTGACTCGCTGAAATATTATTAATGTTATTGATATCAAGTGCTGATAGATCAATCAAACCAAATTGTGAGGGGTTGATTGAGGCTCCTCCCGTTCTTGCAAGTTCTATCGAGTTAGGGTGTCCTCCATACCCTGTCTGCCCATTCGTAAACAAATGACTGTAATTATCTCCATTACTAACAAGGGGTTCTCCTTTGTAGTAGGGGTCAAACCATATGCATCCACCTGCCTCAAATATTTTGCTAGTATTCCACAATGTCTCTAACTGGTTGTTATTTAAATCTGCTATGGGATAATCAATTAAAATCATATCTTTGTCATCGAAGTCACCTAACCAATACTTCCAATTTCCATATGTACTAAAGGTTTGACCAGAAAAGTAGTGACTTTCGCTAATAAAAGGAATGATGTAGATATCACCTTCTCCAGTCTCTTTCCCAGATTCAATTTCAATATTTGTTGGGGAAGATACATTCCCTCTAACCATATTGTATTGATCCTGAGTAACTGTAATAACTTTTCCAGTCATGACTTTAGTTCAGGATGCTGGAATGAATTTTTCTGGTTATTGATATTCCTTGGGTGTCTTTCAGCATATATACAAATGAAACAGTCTCTCTCAATTAGGTTGAATTTATTTTTTTCAATTTGTCTACAAAAAACTGATGGTGTCATTCCATCCATGGTTGCAGCACAAAAGTGATGCACTTTCCTTGATATGTAAAATTCATATTAAATTGTACTAGATCATCTAGCTCTTGTATTTTTTTAGGGATTAACAGTCGCTGATTGTGAACCTAACTTGACCCAATCCACCTAAGACTTTCTTCTGCTGGATTGATCTTTCTAGCTTTACCAAGAATCTCAGTAGACTCATCAACTCTGTAATGGAAGTAATGCCCTTGGATATATTTCATGGATGTGTCTGTGTTGGCTGCAACTGTTGCGAGTGGAACGCCTGCAGATAAACGCATGGTGATGTATGTATACCTGAAGCTATACCAGGTGATGTTTTTACCTGAGTGAATGACTACCTTTTTAACTTGACTATTTGCATCCTCTCTCCAGTCAGCAAGTCTTGCCTCGACTATACGACTTTAAAGTGTGATTCTTTAATAAGTCAGCTATCGCAACTGTTTTGCTGTTTTATTAATATCCTATTTTAGGTTGTGTGACTATGTTGTGATTTTATATAAAACAAATTATCACATATGAACTGAATGTGACTAGATCTTCTATATCAAATAGTACTATCATTTCTTGTTAATTTTATGATATTTAAGTGGATAAATCACTGTCATTTGATGGGACTATTTTTGTAGAAGATGTTGTGTACCAATATGGAAGTCCGCAAGCCAATGTAGCTTTTAGTAATTTCGAGTATGACAATTTAACTTCGGCAACTATCAAATGGGAGTTTAGTAATAATGAAATGATTATGAGTACTGCCTCAGAATATGAGTGGAATGGTAAATCTTATACCGAGCATAAAAGAGAAATTTATTTAGGAACTTACAAGTTTGACAGTAATGGACTTCTAAATTTTGCTGAGATGGACTCCAAAGGGGTTAGATCATGGGAGAAGATTGTTAATCATGTCACTAGTGTCACAACAGAAACAGAAGATATTTATGTATTTTCATCTAAAAATTCTGTTCTTGTAAATAACCCACAAACACTCTCTGGTTGGCAAATAGCTCAAGACACAATTGGTAATGGGGGTGATGCAGAGAACTTAGTGGTGAGAGTAGAGACGAATGATTCTATCGAGAATAATTCATATCAGACAATTAATGACTTTAATGCCTACAGAGTATCTTCATACTATGGAGATAATTGGCATTTGGATCCCATTTCCAAAAGCATAATTCCTATGTCTAATAATTCTTATTACTTTACTAATTATTTTTACACTGATAATACTCCTGTAGCATCTACTAAACGATATTCTGATGTTGTCTTTTATAATGTTGAAGATGCTTTAAGTGCAGGATTTGTTCAACCTGAGTCTTGGAGACTTAAAAATCAAAATACTCGTGGTGAGATAGAACTTTCCAAGCAGGCTCTTGTATTTACAGTTGATTGGGATCCTAAACAAGAAACTGATCCTGGACTTCAAATAGGCAGAGAAGTTAGTCTTGGGTCTTTTATTTTTGAAGGGAATCTTCTTAAGTCGGCATCCATAACATCTTCCATACAAGTTTTTAAAGACGGGAGTTTTAAGGGGAAAAAGTATTCGACTCCAGTATCTCTTTCTGATTGGAATCTCTTGCAAGTAGATGAACTTATTGCGACTAGAGATGGTGTGTCTATTACCTCATTAAACGGATATAAAAAATATTTTCCAGACCTTTGGTATGATGACCCTTTTTCAAAAAGTATTATTAGTATTGACGATGATATTGTAGGTGATAAATCTGATGATAATCTTTCCGGTGGAGATAGTGTTGATAAATTTATTGCTT
>QCFJ01000042.1 GCA_003280265.1 Prochlorococcus sp. AG-363-G03
ATGTGATTCCAAAGCCAATGATTCCTATCCTTCAGAAACCTGTAATGGAGTTTCTGTTGGAACTCCTTAAGGAGCATGGTTTTACTGAGGTTATGGTTAACGTTTCTCATTTAGCAGAAGAAATAGAAAATTATTTTCGAGATGGGCAAAGATTTGGAGTTGAAATTGCATACAGCTTTGAAGGCCGTATTGAAGATGGAGAATTAATTGGTGACGCACTAGGTTCAGCGGGTGGGCTGAAGAAAATTCAAGACTTTCAAAAATTTTTTGATGATACTTTTGTTGTCTTGTGCGGAGATGCACTAATTGATTTGGATTTGTCTGAAGCTGTAAAAAGACATAAAGAGAAAGGTGCCTTAGCCAGTTTGATTACTAAACGTGTTTCAAAAGACCAAGTAAGTAGTTATGGCGTAGTTGTAACAGATGAAGAAGATCGTGTTAAAGCCTTTCAAGAAAAACCTTCTATTGATAATGCACTAGGAGATACTATTAATACAGGAATATATTTATTTGAACCAGAAGTTTTTAATTATATACCATCTGGAAAACCCTTTGATATTGGCTCAGATTTGTTCCCAAAGTTAGTAGAAGAGGGGGCACCTTTTTATGCTTTGCCTATGGACTTTGAGTGGGTTGATATTGGAAAAGTTCCAGATTATTGGAGAGCAATAAGGAATGTTCTTAAAGGTGATGTTAGACAGGTTGAGATACCAGGTAAGCAGGTGAGACAAGGGATTTACACTGGTTTAAATGTTGCAGCTAATTGGGATAAGATAAATGTTAAAGGACCTATATATGTTGGTGGAATGACAAGGATTGAAGATGGTGTAACTATTATTGGTCCTTCTATGATTGGTCCGAGTTGTTGTATTTGTGAAGGAGCAACAATTGACAATTCAATAATATTTGATTATTCACTTATTGGACCTGGAGTGCAACTTGTAGAGAAGCTAGTTTTTGGTAGATATTGTGTTGATAAAGAAGGTGATCATTTTGATTTACAGGAAGCCGCTTTAGATTGGTTAATAACTGATGCTCGAAGACAGGACCTAGGAGAACCTTCACCGCAACAAAAAGCAATGGCTGAATTATTAGGAACTGATCTAATTGGTTCTTCTAGCTAATATTTGCTCTTTCTAAAATTATGGGTATTTGTTGTTCTGCTTTAACTGCCATAAGGTGAACTCCTTGAGCAATTCCTAGGAAACTTTTTACTTGCTCAGCAGCAATTGAGATGCCTTCATCAAGAGGGTTTGATGCACTCTCAAGTCTTGAAATTATTGATTCGGGTATGCATGCTCCTGGGACTACTCGATTAATGAATTGAGCATTCTTAGCAGATTTGAGCAGAAAGACCCCAGCTAAAACATGTATTTTCATAGGCTCTGTTATTTCCTTACAAAATCTCTCAAGCACTTTGGAGTCCATAACCATTTGAGTTTGAAGGAAATTAGCACCGGCTTTTTTTTTGAGTTCTATTCTTCTTCGTAAACCATCGAATCCTCTGCAATTTGGATCTGCAGCGGCTCCAGCGAACAAATTAGTTTGGCCATCGGGTAACGAACCAGACACGGGATCTATTCCTTTATTAAGTGATGTGACTTGATTGATAAGTTCAATTGAGTTTAAGTCTTGTACTGATTTGGCTTGAGATTGGTCTCCTACCCGTACAGGATCGCCAGTTAAACAGAGGATATTTCTTATCCCTAAAGCGTGCGCTCCAAGTAGTTCAGCTTGTAATGCAATTCGATTTCTATCCCTACAAGATAATTGCAAGACTGGTTCAAGTTTTGCCTCTAAAAGCAGTTTGCACAAGGCTAGGCTGCTCATTCGCATGATTGCCCTGCTGCCATCTGTAACATTGAACCCATGAACAAAGTCATTTAATTTGACGGCTTTTGATATGGCCGAAGCTGTATCTCCTCCTCTAGGAGGCATGATTTCAGCAGTAATAGCTGATAAGCCAGATTCAAGTCGAATTTGAAGTTTAGATTTCACATGTATTTTTTACTAGATAATTACTATCGGTCATTAAAGGCCCTAATCTAAGTAGTATTAATTAATGAGTTGTGAGGAGGGGAATGTTTACAGGAGAGATCTCTAATTCGTCCCACATGGGACTTTCTGCTAGGGAAATGGAGATTATTGGATTGGTTGCAGATGGCCTCACTAATCAAGAGATTGCTGAAAAACTGACAATTAGCAAAAGAACTGTAGACAACCATGTGAGTAATATGTTTACCAAAACAGGTTCAAAAAACAGAGTGGCTTTATTAAACTGGGCAATGGATCATGGAAAGATATGCCGGGATGGGTTTAATTGTTGTTCATTGCCAGATGAAACAGATTCTTAGAAGATCTAATTATTTTCGTCCTCATTACTTTCTAATAGTGGCATTAAAGAAAATTCAATTGAAGATAAATTAAATAACTTTGCATATGCAATGCAAGCTTCCTTGTCAGTGCAAGTAAAGCGAAGAATCCCCTCTTTGTCATAAAGACCAAACAAGTTAGGCCTCCTGCGGTAGGTGCATCGGCTTCTAGTTGTTGCTAGCGCTAATTATAAAGACAATCTAAAATAACGTTTGCTCTTTGGCTATTCATCTTTAGTTTTCAGCCGATCTTTTAATGACAATTCTGAAATAGGTATTTTTGCAAGAGATGCATTACTTAATAATTTGAGGCCTGTTATCTCTTTGCCACACCACGAGGGTATTTGGATTTCTTCGGATTCTGACTTTAATTCAATTTCAGCTATTTTTAGAGAGAAATTTGACCCATCAAATAGATCAACTACCCAAGTTTTATTATTTATTTTTAGCTGATATCGAGTTTTAATAATTTTATATTTTGATAATTTTATTAATTCAATAGCATCTTTGATAGGAATTGAATATTCAAACTCGTTATTTACTAATCCATTTAAAGAGGACTTTAAAGTTATGTATGCTGTATTATTATTTATTATCCTTATTCGAGTTGCCCATTCATCTACACTTGAGTTTAAGTAGGCTTGACTAATATCTTGAGTTAGTATTACCTTAGACTTCCATTCTTCACTCTTAACTAAGAATCTTCTTTCGATTTCTATCCCCATAGCTTATTATTTATTGCTTTCATTAAGGCTACTTGCCCAATGAAGTTTTTGAGTGATTGTCTTATAATAAGAAAGATTCTCATCTAAAATTATTATTGATGTTGAATGATTCGATTTCTTTATTAAACATATATCATTAGCTTCAATTAGACATCCACCAGATCCATCTAGCCATAACTTTATTTTTTGCTTTTTTTCTCTTATGGGTTTTATTACTAATTGAGATTCAGGAGGGACCACAATCGGTCTACTTGCCAAGCTCATTGGGCATATGGCGCTTACGATTATTGCATCCAAGGAAGGGTGGATTATTGGCCCTCCTGCTGCCATAGAATAAGCAGTGGATCCGGTTGGGGTCGAGAAAATAAGTCCATCTCCTTTGTATTTGTCAACACCTTCACCATCTATTTCAAGCGCTAGACAGCAAGTAGGTGCAATTTCATCGGTGCAAGATCGAAAATAAAAATCGTTTAGAGCAAAAAATGATCTTTTAAGTGTCCTTTCATTATTGTTTTTTTCTTTAAATACATTTGCTTCAAGCATCATTCTTTTTTGTACGTTAAATCTATTATTTGTGACGCGTTCCCAGAAATTTGCTTGCTTTAATATGTGACGATCGTGTGTCAAGAAGCCTAGATTGCCTCCAACATTGAAACTTAAAATAGGTATGTTTCTTGGGGATAAATATCTTGCGGCCTTTAAAACTGTTCCATCACCTCCTAAAACAAGAGCAATGTCAGGTAAATCCTCAGATTTTGAAAATAATTGATTAACATTATTGGTTTCATTACTTATCTCTGAAAATAAAACCTTTTTCCCATAACCTTCAATTATTTTCTTGCAATTTAAGGTTTCTTTGTAAGCAGTATCGCTATCTGATCTATATAAGAT
>QCFJ01000043.1 GCA_003280265.1 Prochlorococcus sp. AG-363-G03
ATCTGCATTGGCTGCAACAGGAGCCATTAAGCCCAAAGCAGCAGGAGCTACCAGCAAACGCTGAAAAAGCTTCATTGTGTCCTCACACAAAATAAATTTTTATTATCTTCGTCAAAAAAAAGATTATTCGATGTATCTATTCATACATCTGATAGTTATTTGATTATTCGGTAACTTTCAAATTTTCAATAGTAAAGCTAAAGGTCGAGATGAGTCAGAGTATTCATTAAAAGGTGGTGATAGTTTTTAACAGCGTTGCATACCTACCTAGAAATTTAGAAACAGAAAGCCAACCTTCAGGCTCTTCTAGAATGAAATTTCTATTACAACTAAAAGATTCCATCATATTTTTAGGCTTTTTTTACTTGTTTTCAATTTCCAAGAGTTGTATATGGATTTTCTATTCTTCTCTTCTCTAAGAATTAAATTATCAGCTGCAATCATTGGATTATCATTTGGTATGAAAGGGGCTCTTAAACAAATACCTAGACCTTTAGCTTCAATATGAATACCTCCTTCCATATGAACTATTTGAAAAGTCCAATTTTTTTTCCAATACAGTGTGAAAGGATTGCTTATATAACCTGCATGCCTTTTAAAGAACATTGCTAATTAGACATTTAATTAATAGTTAGCAAAAGATATTAGAAGTAAAAGCATTAATTGCTACTACTTTTCTAATTAAACCTAGTTACATTCACTTCTAAAGAAGGAACCTACAAAGGGCCTTCGAGCTTATAAACAATATCTTTGCAGTTATTTCTTTTGTCGAACTCCTTGGCTTCTTCGCTTTCTAATGATGCTCCAAATTTATCCATATCGGTGATATTGATTAAGGTATGAGCTTTATGGTCGTTGACTTTTACAAACTCATAATCACTCACATAATCCTTAACCAAGCAACCAAAAAAATTCTCAGTAATTTCCTTTTTAAATTCTTCAAAAGTACAGCTAAAGGTGGAGATGATCAGGGTATTCATTAAAAGGTGGTGACAATGCAATCACCTTTGCACAATTAGGATTATATTTCTGTCCAGAAGGCCATCTCTTCAGGCTCTTCTAACAAAAGCATTTCTAAAAACTAATGACATCTTTTACATGCGTAATGGCATGGCTTTGTGCCTTGCTAATAATTCCCGTGATGTTGTTTATCTGGGCGTTAGATACTAAGAAAACAAGAATTAACAGGTATAGAAGTTATGGGTGGAGCTGGAAAAAGATTGCTGATATATACGGTGTAAGTCCTACTACTGCTAGGCGCCGGAGTTTGGCTAAATAGCCATAAATGAAAAGCCTATAAAGGTCAGCGCTAGTGAAGAAAAGATTAAAAGTAGTTCAGTTAATTTCATATGAATCCTCCTAAAGAATTACACGTCTAGGCCGAGGAAATGATTCTGGCTTAGAGCAAAATCCATAAGTGAGACAATCCATTTCTTTTTCGTCTCTAATTTTCCATAAAGTAGGAGAGTCAACCATCTCAATCAAAATATTTTTGAGCATATGGTTGAAGGGATTTCCGCAGGTCATGCTTAAACCTCCAAGTGATCCTATTTACTTTCTACTCTTACTCTTTTAGGAAATCCATCAGGGGAATCACCCAGGTAATTGTTACTGCTAGTGTTTCTTTTACTAATATGATCAGAAATCTTTTTAATTTTTTTACTTTGCTTTTGGAAGGATATTATTTGCACCTTCAAGGTTATCTAGGGACAATTTTGCTGTATGTAAATCGCTTGAGTAAATGCAACTATTCCTTGAACATGATTGATAAATTCTTTTACCAGAATCTCCCTTCAAGCAGGTAATTGTTCCGCCTTTAGAAGATATTAAAAGTGGGTTCTTGCTAATCATTTCTCTGCCTCATTTTTTAGGTGAAACTCAACACACTTTGTTATGCAGTGCATACCCTCATTATCAATTGAGCATGCAGTAATGCACTCAAAATAGTCATCAATAGCATCATGCTCTATCTCTTCCTCTTGAATAATATAAGAATCTTTTATGGTCATAACTTGCACCTCCTCAATGGTCAATGAAGTTAGCATTAAAATTCTTATAAGTAATAATTTAATACCAAAGGTAAAGTACCTATTTATTATTTAATGAAGAAAAAGGAATAAAAACCTAAGTAATTATTTGGAGTATTACAAGAAAAACCAGTTTCTTTTAACTAACTAATTCTTCACTAACTCTATGTATTGCTTCAGGTTGTTTTGTCTTTCTAGCTAATCTAGTACAACTAAATCTTCTTGCTGTAAGCAAAGTTACTAAGCAGCTGCTTTTACTAGAAGCGAGGTTTCATCAAAAGCACTAGCAAGGTCTTTTGTTTGGAATCTGGAGTAACTCAAAAGGTGTGTATCTAATGTATGACCCATTGCATCGGCTACTTGTTTAGGTGCTCTATATGTTCCATCCGCTTTAGGTCGATTGTGACCGTAATAGGCATAACGATGCCTGAAGCTGTAAGGAGTTAATTCTTGCTTTTCTTTTGCAATTTCTTTTTTAATCGCATCCCAAACTTTGCGGCGGCTTAAATATGTTTTACATGATGCGCTCGCTTCGCCTTCTTTACCTAGCGGCGGAATTAGAGATCTACCTTCTTGCTCGCAGACATATAATTGCTCTTTTAGATGCCAACTAATCGGTCCATCAACATCATGAACAAGCAAGGGATATAAGCGGCGCGGCTCTGTCTTTTCTCCTTTCTTACCACCTTTACTCTTCTCGTAATTAGACCATATCTCTTGTCCTCCGTTGCGTGTGTGAATGTGGCGGAGGTCTTCTGGCCTTAGCCCATAAACTGCCATGCACTGAAAGGCAAAACGCCACTTATTGCCTACGTCATCTATTGGAAATGAATCTAGTAATCGAAGTATCTGTGCGTCAGTGAGTGGATAACCAATTCTCTTTTTAGTAGTTACTAAATCTTTATCTGTTACCGATGGGGGTAACCATATGGACTCGAACTTTTTCTCTTGTACTAAAAACCTCAGCAAGCCGTAAAGAGCTAGGCGCATGTGACGTCTTTGAGTTGTTCCTTCTTTCCATTGGTTTAGTACAAGCTTGCAAAGTGACGGACCATTTAAAGGTGCTTTGCTTTTATTTTTAAAGGCTTTAATAACCTTCGTAAGAACAGGGTCATATTTGCTACGCCACGTCGAATCTTTTACTCGATCCTTTTTAAATTCTCTGTATGCCTTGATTGACTCTTCCCAATTAATTTCTGTCTCGCTGGAAACTGTATGAGCAATATTGAAACAAGTTCTTATTTCTATTTTTTGATTTGATTCTTCATAAGCTTTGGCGGCTGATCTAATTCTTAAAAGTGCATCAGGCCAGTCTGATTCTTTCCATGCGTAAGGGATAGTGACGTCACCTATAACTTTTTGATTCTTCCAAACCTGAACTCTCATACTTTCCTTTCTGCCAGGCATCACTAGCCAGCCTTTAGGAGTAGAAGCTTTGACTGCTTTCCTAAATTCTTTTACCCAACTTGGTTGATCGGATTTTCTAGGCAATTAGGAGCACTGGGTTTCTTATGCCTTATTTCTACACTCAGTTGCGTGTAAAATCAACCTTTAGTGGTCGTTAGTAGACAGTCTCATGGAGCAGTAGGCTGACTGTGATTATAGTTATAGCCTAAATATTACCATTCTC
>QCFJ01000044.1 GCA_003280265.1 Prochlorococcus sp. AG-363-G03
CACCAACAAGTATTAAATAGTTTACTTTTATTGTTGCCTTGATTAAGCTCAAAATTTTCAGCCTGTCCTATAATGATTGCGGCTGCTGGTATTGCAGGTAGCCAATAACTTGGTAGTTTTGTGCCGGATAAAGTAAAGAATATAAAGACAGATAATAGCCATGATATTGAGAAAACCAATAATGAATTAGATGGTTTACGAGTATTATTAAGAAAATTTCTTCTTATCTCTTTTATACCTTTTATAATCCCTAGAATCAAAAGTGGAGTAAAAGGTAAGGAGGCTATGATTAACATTAAAACAAAAAAGAATATGCCTTCTTGATGTGAATTAACAATACTTGTATATCTTTGAAAATTATGATATCCAAAAAAACTTTTAAGAAATTTATTCCCTTCTAAAATATATTCAATAATGAACCATGGCATACTTATTCCAACTGAAACCAATATGCCATATAAAGGTTTTATGTGTCGCCTTAATCGATCAAAATCATTTTCAAATATTCCAAAGATAAAAAGTGAAAACACCATTAATACAATGGCTACTGGACCTTTTGCTAATATCGAAAATCCTAAAATTATCCATGCATAAACCCATGAATTTTGTCTAGGTTTTACATAACAACGCCATTGCAAAAGCATACTTAATCCAAATGTACCGCAGAGTAAAGCATCTGAAACGGCTGTACGACTCCATATCATTACAAAAGGAGAAAGGGCAAAGGAAAGCGCCGTTACAACAGCAGTTCTACGCTGATTAATATTTTTCTTTTGAGGCCATCTCAGCAACGTCTCCCCTAAGATTGTCATCAATAAAAGAGAAGAAATAGCCGAGGGAAATCGGGCTGCAAAAGATCCTAAAGGATCCCATGAAGATTGATTAGGTATTGAATAAATTAATCCCATCAACCAATAAATTAGGGGTGGTTTATCAAATCTCGGTATTCCATTCGAAATGGGTGTTAGCCAATTTCCAGATACACTCATTAAACGTCCTGCCGAAGCAAATTTTGCAGGTGTTTCGTCTATCAATCCAGTGGCTCCCAGACCCCAAAAGAAAAGGATTATCCCAAGAAACGCTATAAAAAATAGACTTGCTAAGTCACGTTTACTAAGAGAAAACACTTAATTTTACTGATCCTATTTTGTATTAATAATTTAGCAAGGCTATGAAGGAAATTAATAATTATCTTTAGTAGATAGAGATTTACTTTGTTTTTTGGAAAAAACTTTTAATGCATAATAACTACAATGGCGAAATAATCCAATTGCCATTAAAATTTCGATTGCCTCTTGATCATTACGTATCCTTTCTCCCAGCGTTATCCATGAAAGGTCAAAATAGGTATAGAAAAGAGAAACAATTAAAAAATATAAGCTCAGACTTCTTCCTGGGAAAGCTTCTATTTGCGGCCAATTTTTCCATCCAATCCAACCTAAAAAAAGGCCGGTAATTATAAATGAAAAATGTAAATAATTTTGTAATATTGGTATATTATGAAGATTAGTTTCTCCTTGTGCATTAATTTGTCGAATAGATTCAATTCCTATGCTTGTAATTCTTTCTGCCCAGCTAATCTCTTCTCCAGCAATATAAAAGCATAAAGCAGTAATTAAAAACCAAAAAAAGAATTGTTTTCTAATATTTCGCCTATGCCAAGTAACAACTAAAGAGCAAGCAAAGGAAAAAAAATAGAGAACAAACTGTATCCATTCCACAAGTCCATCTTCTCCTTTGCTCCAGATATCAAAGATATTTAAAGGCAGAAAGTAAATCAACCCGTAAAGAATTACAATATAAGCAACTGGGAATAATTCGACTTGCGGGATAATTATTCCCCAAGGAGTATTAATCTGTTTTGAAATTTTATTAGAATCCTCATAATCTAAACTCATTAGAATCAATAAACTCTTTTTTTATTCTGTTAGTTTTTTGAGAAATATCAACAACTAATTATTAACTTTAAACATATATGATGATAAGTTACTAACTTATTAATTCTCCCTATTAGATGCTTAAACACGAAATCTAAACTGAATGAATCCAACAAATAGAAAAATAAAAGTAGGTAAATATTTAAAAAGATCTAACAGAAAAACAAAGATTAATAATTCAACATATTTTAGTCTAATTAGAATCGATAAAGATCTTATCTGATCAAATATATGTGGTTTATAGAAAATACTCTCAATATCAAATAGAAATTGGAAATAGAACTAGTCAACTTTTAATTGAACCTAGAAGCAACACTTGGCAGGATGCTTCGTCAAAATCTAGCAAAGGGAAATTTGAAATAAACAAAGATGCAATTCCAAGAACCTGGTTTCAAAAAAGAAAAGCCTCTAGAATTGAAGGGATACAGTTTTAGGAAATGCTCAAAGTCAAAAAAAAAAATTATTCCTTCTATTTATATCTCTATAAGTCCAATAAAGCCTTTGAATCACAAATTTCCAAGCATTTTTATAAAAGATTTGAATTATTAAATAACTGTTGTCTAGAAACTGATTCAAGTTTTTAAAATAAGATCATGCCAATTGCTAATGACATAACTTCTTTAGTTGGCCAAACACCTTTGGTCAAACTGAATAGATTACCTAATGAATTCAATTGTAGATCAGAGATTATAGCCAAATTAGAAAGTTTCAACCCGACTGCATCCGTAAAAGACCGTATAGCTGGCGCAATGGTGAAATCAGCGGAAAAAGAGGGGACCATCAAACCTGGGCATACTGTTCTGATTGAACCAACTAGCGGAAATACAGGAATTGCATTGGCCATGGTTGCTGCAGCAAAAGGTTATCGGCTAATACTTACAATGCCTGACACAATGAGTACTGAGCGACGCTCAATGTTAAGAGCATTTGGAGCAGAGCTTCAACTAACTCCTGGTAAAGATGGAATACAAGGGGCTATTGAACTAGCAAAGGAGTTAGTAGCCTCTATACCTAATTCATATTTGCTTCAGCAATTCGATAATTTATCCAATCCTGAAATTCATGAAAAAACCACAGCCGAAGAGATTTGGGAAGATTGCGAAGGCAAGCTTGATGCATTAATTGCTGGAGTAGGAACCGGAGGAACAATCACAGGCTGTGCAAGATATTTAAAGCAAAAAAATCCAACAATCAAGGTGTTTGCGGTAGAACCTTCATCAAGTCCTGTTCTCTCAGGAGGGAATCCTGGGTCTCATGCGATACAAGGCATTGGTGCTGGCTTTATCCCAAACGTATTAGATATGAATCAAATTGATGAAGTCATAAAAATCAATGATAATGAAGCAATGGACATTGGAAGAAGACTTGCCAAAGAAGAAGGACTGCTAAGTGGAGTCAGCAGTGGTGCTGCAGTAGCCGCTGCTTTAAAAGTAGGAAATCAAGCTGAGTTTGCTAATAAGCGCTTGGTTGTTATCCTGCCTAGTTTTGGTGAAAGATATCTATCAACCACTATGTTTACTTCCATCCCGGCAAACCCAACAAAAGGGAATGAGTACCTCTAAAAAAGAAAGAAGCATTTAAGAATGAACAAAGACCCATATCAAATATTAAAAGTTCATCCCAGCGCAAAACTAGAAGAGATAAAAAAAGCATATAGAAAACTTGTTAAAATACA
>QCFJ01000045.1 GCA_003280265.1 Prochlorococcus sp. AG-363-G03
TTTTCAACTGATTTAAATAAAGCATTATTAGCTACTCTGATTCGCTATTACCCACCTGTAGAGTTTAATGAGGCTTTAATTGATGTCGTAAATGTATTAATGGATGGATTTTCAAGAGGTGATGTTTATATAAACATGAAAGAAATCCCTAAACGTCTTGAACTTAAATACACAGGCTGGCCAAGCTGTCATATGAAAGCTTTATTAAAGAGTGGTTGGACTAAAGGAGATAACTCTCCGATAGTGTTAAGAGGGGATTTAATAAGTTGGCGTCGAACACATAATGAGATAGTTGAGACCATTAATAAAATACTCGTAAGGAATCAACCTATTAATAATCATTCTAAAGAATTACCTGTACGAATTGATGCTAAGAATCTAGAGCATCTAAATATTGAACAAATAGAAGCTGTTAACCTTGTACAAAGTGAACAAATCATCTTATTAAGTGGCGGCCCAGGCACAGGTAAAACCAGTACCATCCTTCAAATGCTTTTACAAGCACTAACAAGAAATCCGACTCTTGATATTGCATTGGCTGCTCCAACAGGGAAAGCAGCAAAGAAGCTAAAAGACACTATTCAGGCGGGTATTGAAGATCTTGAAGATCCTATAAAAGATAGGCTTTCAAATATTCCTTCTAAAACATTGCATAAATGGTTAGAGGCAGGACCAAATGGCTTCAGAAGAAACTCTCGACGTCTATTAAATTTAGATCTAATAGTCATAGATGAGATGTCAATGGTTGACTTGTCAACCATTAATGGAATACTCGATGCATTAACAAAGTCCTGTCAAATAATTTTAGTAGGTGATCCTGACCAATTATTACCAATAGGAAGTGGTGGCATATGGAGAATCTTGCAAGAGAAAGAAACGAAAACAAACCTTCAATCAAACTCGGTCAAACTTACAAAATCATACCGAAACAAAGGAGATATCGCTTTATTAAGAAATACACTAAAAGGTGCAGGAGTAGATGCCTTTTGGCACCTACTTTCAACGAAAGAAGATTCATCAAATACAAGTCAGTACCTTTCATCCCTAAAAAGTATTCCAGATCCCGTAGTAAGGACTCTTTTCAACTATAAAAAGAAGCTTAAAAAGTTAACAGCTAATTGTATTCAATATATTCCTAAAGAAGCATGGCAATCAAGCATGATTGAGGTAGCACAATCAGTTGAGATACTAAAACTATTTAAATTCATAGATAATCTTCTCATACTTTGTCCGCAAAGATATGGGCCCTGGGGTGTAAAAAAAATCCACGAGTTCCTTTTAGGGAAAAGATTTGAGAAGGAGTTACACAAGTGGGAGGAGGGAACACCAATCATGGCAAAAAGTAATCAACCAGAAATAGGTATAGCCAATGGAGACGTTGGGATAATTATTGGCAATGGTAGAAAAAGACGTTTTTTATTTAATGTTTTTTCTGAGAAACAAAGACTAGTAACTCGATTAATAAACCCTTCTAGGTTAAATAGCTATGATGCAGCATATGCAATGACAATTCATAAAGCACAGGGGAGTGAAGCTGATCAAGTCCTTTTACTTTGGCCAGACACCTCAAAAGTTTCAAAAGAGAATAGTCTCAAAAATTTTTATTCTGATGATTATGAAAAACGAATGCTTTATACAGCAATAACTAGAGCAAAAAAACAATTACTTGTAATAACTAATAAAGAAGAAAACTTTTAAAGATGTAATCAACTTATTCCTAAAAGGATTTTTAAGATGATAAAATCAAATTACAATCCCTTTAACAAGGCGAGTCAGCAAAGCACGGTTATATACCGATCGGAAGTTGTCTGCCTAATTTGAAGGACAAAAAGGCAACCACTATTAGATGACGACTAAAAATCTACATGAGGATTCCTCATGTCCAGTAGATCAAGATGCTCTTGAAGAGTCTAGTGAGGTGATATTGGATGAAAGCGAACAAAATCCAGAAAATGGATTTTCCGAGTTCAATTTTAGTGAAGAACTAGTTCAAACACTTGCAGAAAAAGGCTACTCATCACCAACTCCAATTCAAAAAGCTGCTATTCCTGAATTACTTCTAGGTAGAGATTTAGTAGGACAAGCTCAAACCGGCACAGGGAAAACAGCTGCTTTTGCTTTGCCAATTCTAGAAAGACTGAAAAAAAACGTTAAACATCCACAAGTTTTAGTTCTAGCTCCAACTCGTGAGTTAGCTATGCAGGTAGCCGAATCATTTCGCTCCTACGCTGCTGGTCACCCTCATTTAAAAGTACTTGCAATATATGGAGGCTCAGACTTCCGAAATCAAATTAACACCCTTAAAAGAGGAGTTGATGTGGTCGTAGGGACACCTGGGCGAGTCATGGATCACATGCGCCAAGGGACACTAAATACTAGTCATCTGGGTTGCTTAGTTTTGGACGAAGCCGATGAAATGTTAAGGATGGGTTTTATTGATGATGTTGAGTGGATTTTAGAACAATTGCCTGATGAGAGACAACTAGTTTTATTCTCCGCGACAATGCCAACTGAGATAAGAAGATTATCAAAAAAATATTTAAATAGTCCTGCGGAAATAACTATAAAAGCAACTGAATTGAAAGAAAGGCTTATCAGGCAAAGATATATAACCGTTCAAAATGTTTATAAAGTAAATGCACTTCAGAGAGTACTTGAAGCTGTATCTGAAGAAGGTGTAATAATATTTGCAAGAACAAAGGCTATTACTATTATTGTAGCTGAAAAATTAGAATCATATGGATATAACGTAGCTATTTTAAATGGAGATATCCCTCAAAATCAAAGAGAACGAACTGTTGAAAGATTAAGACAAGGTTCTATAAATATTTTAGTTGCAACAGATGTGGCGGCAAGAGGTCTGGATGTCGATCGAATAGGTTTAGTGATTAATTATGATATGCCATTTGATCGCGAAGCATATGTTCATAGAATTGGTAGAACTGGACGAGCTGGAAGGAATGGTGAGGCAATTCTTTTTGTTAATCCAAGAGAAAGATCATTTTTAAGTAATCTTGAAAGAGCTGTAGGTCAACCAATTGAGAAAATGGATATTCCAGACAATGAACTCATTAACAGTAATCGAATTAAAAAACTTCAAGCAAAATTAGTAAAAGCCGCATCAACAGAAAGAGATAACCCAGAAGAGATCAATATTTTAGAAGAGTTAATAGGCAATGTTGAAAAAGAGCTAGATATAGATCCAAAAGAATTAACACTTGCTGCATTAAATTTAGCAATTGGTTTTGATGCACTCCTTGAAAAAGGAAATGAGGATTGGATCAAGCAATCAGCTCAAAGGAATACAAGAAATGATCGAAGAGATAATAAATTCAAACAACGCCGAAGAGGTGATTTTGATAACAACAGACTTGAGGATGAAATGGACAGATTCAGGGTTGAAGTTGGGCACCGAGATAGAGTTAAGCCTGGAAATTTAGTTGGGGCAATTGCTAACGAAGCAGGTCTAAAGGGAAGGTCTATAGGCAGAATAAGAATATTTGAGACTTACAGCCTTGTAGATTTGCCAAAGCAAATGCCAGATAATATTTTTCAAGCATTAAAAAAAGTCAAAGTAATGAA
>QCFJ01000046.1 GCA_003280265.1 Prochlorococcus sp. AG-363-G03
GGTTATGAATTAAACCACTCATTTGGAAAGAACATATTCAAGTGTAGGTAGAAAGCGGTTCATTTAATTCCAACCAAAGCAATATTTATTCCTTATTTCTAATTGTGTCTCCGTATCTCCTTCAGTAGAAACATATGTCTTGAAGGTTTTGAATATTAATGACTTTTTTCTTTTTCATCGAGTTTTCGAAAACTGCATTGAGTACCAGCAGTAGAAGGGAAGTATTTATATTTTTCGTTTGAGGCTTCTGGAAATAAAAAAGTTATCGGCCATGAAAATTTACATTTTCATGTCGTTCTAATTTCATTCCTCTACCACACTTAGTAATTTTTTACATGGTGCTTAGGCATTCCATCCTTCAGCGAACTTTAATTCCATCCTGATAAGAGGGGTAGTAAAAGATTCCAGCATTAACAGGTGCAGTAGTTCCAAATATTAACGGTGCAATATAGAAAATTCGTTCCTAATGCCAGTGATAGAACTGGGAAAAACACTACCTTCCAGTTTTAGTTAAAGCTGCTTTGGAATTTCAATCAAAAAAGAAACCTGTTGATGGTGAAGCTTTAATGAAGAGATCAATGACTCAATGGAAACAGGGCTCAAGATCAAGACAAATAATGTTCTCCAACTTGCCTGGAAAGTTTGTACCTCTAAAAGGATTTCTTGAGTGGGCTGTCATGCGTCGAAAATTACAAGCTACTTTTGCTCCACCTGCAACAGTTCCAAAAATAACTAATCCAAAGAGAATTGACTTTGCTTTAAGTGATTCACAAATCCTTCGACTACTGGATGACATCAAAGATGAAAGATATAAATTCGCAATTCAACTTTGCGCAGTGTATGGATTACGACCAGAAGAACTCCGACATTTAAGAATCAAAGACGGTGCAGAAGGAAAAGAACTCTGGACGATTTATCAGAAAAGCATGGGAGGAACAAAAGGAGATAAGATAAAACCTCGTCGCCTGCATCCTTTACTTGTTGAAGATATGGATAGGAAAACGATTGACTGGAAGCTTCAACAAAGACTTGAAATTGGTGAATCTCTTCCACCTTTAGGTGCAGAAGGAAAAGGAGGCGAAGCTCTCAAAACTTGCCTCCGAAGGAAAAATGTATGGAATGTTCTATGTAAGGAGGCAGAAATGATAGAGGGGGTGTTAGTCCCTTATACATTTAGACATCGTTATGCAAAGGCTTCACACGCTGCTGGTATTCCTCTAACTAATATCTCCGTTGCTATGGGTCAGACCACAGAAGTGCACCATCAAAGTTATGCAAGATTCATTCCAGACGGTACGGCTGATCTGTATGCCAAAAGAGATGCTAGGGTCGCATAAATATGGGAAAGAGACTCAACTCGCTCAAATACTTAGCTCCTCTAGTTCAGATGGCCCTATGCCCTGTAACTATTCTGTTTTTATGGACTGTGTTTACAGGTCCTGAAGCAATCCCTGTAGTTAGTGAAGAATTGGTTGGTTAAAACATGATGAACAAATCAGGTTGTGAAAAACAATCTTTCTACTTATGAGTGACATAAGCTCATCTTATAACTAGCGTTTAAAGACAAAAGGCTTATATCGTCACATTTTATACAGTTTTCATCTCCTATTGGTTAGATTCTAACACACAAGATTTTTGAATATGACTTTGAAACTTACCGATAAATACGCTTCCACATTATTAAAGATGGAAGAAGCTATTGGCAGGAATGAGTATGTGGATTTAGCAAAAGAGGCCAATATTTTATGGCATCAAATGGAGAGCAAGCATACCTTCCAAGAAATAATTACAGAACTTGAGCAATGGGGCGCTAAAAACGTACAAAACAGAAATAAATGATCCAGGAATTTAAAGTTCAACTTACAGATGAGTTACTAGTTTCATAAGTGAGAAATAGAAGTGTAAGAAGCGTTCTTGCTGACTATGTCTTTTGATAATTGATTTTTGCTTCTTATCTGCTAGTAATAGGGTGTAGATTTTATTATTCAATGCAACGAGCAAGAATGGTTTCCATTCCCCTAGCGAAAGGAACTAAAACAAGTTTGCAGCGAAGAGATTGGGGTATTGAAAGATCGCATATAACTCCTGCAGGAAATGAAATATGCACACCTGCCCCTTTTGAAGGATCAAAAGAAAGAAAGCGCAACTTTAAAATATTGTCATCTGCTTTAATCGATTTGGGGTATCTAAATTAAATTTCAGAAGGCAATTACCACAAGGGGTAGTCAATATTGGTCTCTTCTTTAAATGTGACACGATAAACATATGCCGATGCAAGACTTCCTCAATCTGAATATTTCAACCTTTATAAACCTCCAGTAATTGAAGACTAATGAATGATCTTGTCCATAACCTATTAGCTCCTTGGCACCTTGCACTTGATGCGACCTTATTAATTGGCTTTTGTACTTCCGTTCTGTATTTGATTTATACAACGATCTTACCTTTGTTATCTTCAAGGAATGGTTAACAATTTAAACCTGTTTTTTTAACCTAATTGAGAAAAATTACATTAACGCTTTCAGGCGTTGGGAAATAGTTTGATTCCAAGTCGAACATTTAAAGTAAAAGCTTGGTTGACAGTCGATTTACCAGGGGGCTAAATGCCCCCTTTTTTATTTATAGTTTTCCTTCTGTCACTCGGAAATTCCAATTGGTATAAGGTGCTCGAATTGCTTTTAGCCTTTGATATTCATCAGATTCGTAGCATTTAATTACTGCATCCTTACCCTTTGGATGTCTTGCAATAACAGTTAGAGGACCACCATCTCCTCTCTTATTTCCTTCTCGTATATCTGTATTTCTATCTAATACCAATGTTGTAAAACCACATTCTTTAGTGAATTGATTAACGTTTTGAAAATACTCTTTAGCTGCTTCTCTATCTTTTGTGGTTCCTGTAATTACGGCATATCCCGCAGTACCAGATTTAGGAAGCTGAGAACCTACAGCAATCCCTATGGCCGCTGCAACAATACCCACAATCGCAGTTTTCTTCATTTGAATTTTTAATGATCATTGGCAGAATATCGGCTTTCTACTGAACTGACCACTGCCTGACAGTTGTAGGACTAAAAAGCTATTTCTCTAAATAGACAACTAAGTAATCCGTCCATGAGCCTGTAGCTCATCCGTAAATCCAAAAGCCAGTGGACTGGTCAAACGGTCAGGGAAAAGAACACCATCTAAGTGATCTTTTTCATGCTG
>QCFJ01000047.1 GCA_003280265.1 Prochlorococcus sp. AG-363-G03
CAGAAGAAGAAACAAAGACAATCTCTGAGATAACAGAAAAAGAAACCGAATTTAATCAGGATTTTAATTCTGACGGGATTATTGGAACCGCAAAACAATATACTGAAATTGAATCACTTGGTACTATTAGTTTATTTAAAGATCAAAATAAATACTCATATATTCAAGAATACAACTCAAATATAAAAGTTGCAATTAAAAACCATTTAGGAGAGAGCCTGAGAGAGGTTGAAACAAATAATGGGTCACTAAGAACCATTATTGGAGCTGAAACTATAACTGGTATGAATAAAATTCTATTTCAAGAATCCTCGGGATATTTTATTGCTGATTTCGATAATAATTGGCAAGAGAAAAGTGGCAGCTATCAAAAAATTAAGACATCCGAAATCATAAAAAGAGAAACAGAATTTGAGAAAGATCTAAATGATGATGGATTAATTGGAAACCTAATTTATGCATTAGTTGAATCTAAAGGTAATGTTTCATTGTCAAAAGACTCAAGTAACTATGCTTATACAAAAGCATCAGACTCGGATATTTATATTGCAATTAAAAACACTAATGGTGATCAATTGGGAGACAAGACATGGAATGGCTGGCAAATAGTTGGCGCTGAGACCGTTAATGGTATCAATAAAACAGTTTGGAAGTTTAGTGCTAATTATTTTTGGATTGCTAATCACAATAAAGACTGGAATTACATAAAAGATTCAGGAATTAATTATGATGGAAAAACTATAATGGCTTTTGAAACTAGCTTTCAACAAGATTTTAATGACGATGGTATTATTGGAACAAAATCATTGCCAAGTATCAAAATAGATGGGATTTTAGATAATAGTATTAAGTCTGACATTGCTACTTACTTAAACGATGATCTTTTCACACACAATGAATTAAAAAGCATCCTTATAAATGCAGGTTCCAATGGTATTACTGAAACCGAATTTAATGATCTAAAAATAATCTCAACGGCATTAAATAATTATCTAAGTAACTCAACATCATCATATCTTGAATATATCTACTCAGCAGTAGTCGATGGAAATAATGCAAATCAATGGTGGACAAATGGAACCTCAACAAGAACTGCTCTTGGTAATTTGAAAATTGGTTCCTCTGAAACTCAAATGAATCGCCTTGTTGGAAAATGGTTTAAGGGTGAAGATCTTCCAACAAATTATTATGGTGGTGACTCTGCAGCGGGGCTAAATGGGAAAACATTTAGTTATGGAACTTTAACTGGAGATTTATTTAAAGATGGAATTCACATAAACGACGTCAACCAAGGTCGTGCAGGCACCTGCTATCTACTCGCAGCAATTAACTGTGTACTAAGCGACTCAGAATCTTTGATTTCATCAATGTTTAGAGATAATGGTGATGGAACTTATGGTGTCCGTTTTTACGGATCGGATTCAAGTAAAATATGGGTTACTGTAAACAATGAAATACCGATCTCAAACACAAACCGTGTGCTGCTATCTGGAAGTGCAAATAAATTTCTCAACGGTGAAAAATGGGTAAGTTTATTAGAAAAAGCTTATGCACAAGCAAACGAAATTGGTCTTTTTAATGAATGGAGACAAGGGAATAAGAATTCACACAATAGTTATTGGGCTATCAATGGTGGCTTGTGGTTTCCACTAACTCACCTAACCGGAGAAACTACTGAAGGAATTACGGTCAAATATAATTCTAATTTTAATCTGAATGAATGGAATGGCTGGGAAAAGACAATAAGAAATAAAATTACAAGTGGCAATTCTATTTGGATAGGTAGTTTTGGAAACACCACCAGTGATGGATATTATTATGACTTTTGTTCGGGGCATGCCTTTTCCATGACTTCTTATGATGATTCAACAGGTTTATTCACAATTTACAATCCATGGGGGTTAACTAGTAAAAACAAGGGTGGGGTACAAACTTTCCAGGCAAGTTGGAGAACATTATTTGATATTAAATCATATTTATATTGGACATAGAAATAAAGCATATAAATAATATGACTCAAACTTATCTCACATCTAACCAAAATATTGAATTATTAGAATTCTCAAATCACTCTTATATTAATTCTCTATTAAATAGTTCACAATCAAAGCCAATTAAATGGCAAAGTGATCCTAAATATAATCCAAGTCATTCTTCAAATAATTCAACAATAATTACATATAGCTTTCCTAATTCAAATGGAGATACCTCAAAATATTCCTATACAGATTCTCTCGGTGTTGAACTACTCTTTACTCAATTAAATCAAACTCAAATTGCTGATATTAAATTGGCAATGAAAAGTGTGAGTAACTTTACTAACATTTCATTTATTGAGGTATCAGATAATTTAACAGAGGTTGGTACTATTCGAATTGCAATAAAAACAATTACAAATAATTTAGGTGAGTATAAAGAAGATCTTCATGCTATTGCTAATTCCCCATCAGACAAAACTTCTGGAGGTGATATTTTCTTTAATGATTCACTTACAAATGCAAATTTCTCCTCAGGTTTGATATCAGATTCTCAGACATCAATAGGTGATATCTCAGTTTTTTATCACCAACTATTCCATACTTTAGGAATAGATCATCCAAATGATAATCCTAGTATCCCTTTCGATGAGGCAAAAAATTCTAAAGAATTCACACTAATGGCAACAGAGTATTCAACTGAAAATGTAAATGAATACATGCTTAATCAAGAAACTAAATATACGGTTACCTCGACACCGATGATATACGACATAGCAGCACTTCAACATTTATATGGAGCTAATACATTATTTAATTCTGAAGATACTACTTATTCATATAGTCCCAACACACCTTTTATTGAAACTATTTGGGATAGCGGAGGAAATGATACTCTAGATTTTAGTAATTTTAATAATAAAAATACAATTAATCTAACTGACGGATATTCTTCGACAATTGGATTCGATGTCAATTGGTCTATGAATAACAATTATGGAATAGCCTTCAATGCCATTATTGAAAATGCTAAAGGAGGTTCAGGCGCAGATACGATTACTGGAAATAAATATCAAAATAATATTCAAGGTAATGCAGGG
>QCFJ01000048.1 GCA_003280265.1 Prochlorococcus sp. AG-363-G03
CTAGTTTCAGGTGACGCTATTAATTGCATCCATTGCAATTGAAGCAATAGCTTTATCACTTGCCTTGGGTAATTGAACATATTTGCCACCAGATGCCTCAGCCAAATCTTTTCCCATACCGCTTGCAATAAATTTTCTTTCTGTATCAATCACAAGCAACTTAATACCAAGTGCTCGATAGCGAGAAGCAACATCAAGAACTTCTTGCTTCAAGTCAGGTGGTTCTTCTCCCTCAAGAATAGGTTGACCTAATGAAGTACTTAATGGAACATTTCCTCTTCCATCAGTTATCGCTACGACGACGACTTGGCCGAGATCTCCTGTTGCTAAAGCATTTGCTCCTACTCGTGCAGCTTGGGTCAATCCATGCGCAAGCGGAGACCCTCCCCCACATGGCATTGCCTCAAGTCTTCTTTTTGCAGCAGTGATTGATCTTGTAGGAGGAAGCAAAACTTCTGCTTGATCTCCTCTGAAAGGAATAAGAGAAACCTCATCTCTATTTTCATAAGCTTCAGTTAGCAAACGAATAACAGCTCCCTTGGCACTTTGCATTCTATTTAGAGCCATTGAACCACTTGCATCAACCAAGAAAATAACTAATGCACCTGCCTTGCGCTGCAGTAATTTTGCACGCAAATCACCCTCTTCAACAATAACTTTTCTATTAGGTTCTCTTTCTCTTCTAGCTTTTTGATAAGGAGCTGCAGCTCTTAAAGTTGCATCTACTGCAATCCTTCTAACAGGACCTCTTGGAAGAATTGGTTTTACATATCTTCCTCGGTTATCACTTAAAACAGCTGATCGACTTCCGCTATTTCCACTCTTTGATTTGGCAGATGAAAAAAGTAACAAATCAGGATCAACAGCACATGCTTCTGGATCAAGCATAAATTCTTCAGGGATGGGAGGGGAAGACTCTTCATCTTGCTCCTCTTCCTGATCTTCTTCTTGATCTTCTTCTTGATCATTATTGTCTTCAGAATCTTCTGGAGGAGGAGGAGGAGGAGTCTGATCTTCTGGCGCTGGGGGCTCCATTTCCTCTTCTGAGGGCAACTGCATTGCCCTCGGAGCGATTACAAGTCTTACTGCCGCCTTTAGATCTTCAGCGTCAACTGAATCTCTCCCGCACAAAGCAGCATGAGCCTTTGCAACTCTTACTGCATACAGCTCTGATCTATGACCTTCTACGCCTCCACGAATAGCCTCAACAACTAAGTATTCAATTTGATCCTCACTGATTTGAACATCTGGAAGCCATTGCCTTGCCAAAAGTAATTGCGTTGATAGAGATTCTGTATCTTCAGACCATTTCTTAGAAAAAGCTTCACTCGACTGCCCATGAGAAATAGCAGACTGTGTTATTTCAACTCTTTGTTCATTTGTAATCAATTGATCTGCAGACAGCACAATTGCAAATCTGTCCAAAAGATGGTCCCTCAATGCCCCTTCTTCAGGATTGTAAGTAGCAATCAATAGAGGACGACATGGGTGACTAAGACTCAATCCTTCTCTTTCAACTCTATTTTCTCCTGCTCCAACTGAAGCTAAAAGAAGATTAACAATGCCATCATCCAATAAATTCAATTCATCTATGTACAAAACACCTCTGTGAGCTTCAGCTAGCAACCCCGGCTGAAATACTGGTGTTCCACTTGATAATGAAGCAGCAACATCCACAGCACCAACAAGCCTATCTTCGGTTACTCCCAAGGGAACCTGAATAAAAGGAGCAGGCACAACTTTCTTAGGAAGATTTTCTAAGTCATTAGTATTGTCAAGATTGCCAATATTTTTTGTAAAAAGCTTTTTAGTCAAATCATCCCACTCCCCTGAAAAAGAGGGATCTAAATTTCTACCTGCTGGATAAATAAATGAATCATCATCACTATTTATATTGGTTAATTTTTCTAAATCAATTATTTCAATAGGAGGGAGAAGTGCGTGTAACCCTCTTGCTAAAACCGATTTACCAGTGCCACGACCTCCAGCAATGATGACACCTCCCAAACCGGGATCAACTGCAGCAAGCATCAAAGCAAGCTTTAAAGTTCCATGGCCTGTAATCGCAGCCAAAGGGAAAGCACGATTGGCACGATCCATTACAGCAATGTCTTTTTTAGCCGAAGACATATTGTTGTTTTTCAATCCACTGGAAACCATAGGGTTGGATAAATCAAGCAAATTTTTAAAAGTCTTTTAATATTCGCATGACTTATGCAAAACAAAAACCAGAATTGAAACTCGTCATCTCAATAGGCGCGAATATCCCAGGCATTCTTGGAGATCCCATAAATACAATCGTTGCCATAAGGCCGCAAATAGAAAAAAGCATACTTGAGTGGAATGTTGATTTAAATTTTCCCAAAAATCACTCTCAAAATATTGATAAGTCTTTATCTTTTCAATGGGCGCCTCTGTTTCAGACCGATCCTCTCGGGGTTCAAATTGACCAACCTAAATTTATTAATACTGTACTCGTTGTAGAAGGGAAAGGATTCGCCTCCGTAAAACCAAACAAAGAAGCAGCTATCTATTTAATGAAGAAATTTTTAGAATTAGAAAAAGTCGCTGGCAGGGAAAGAGAAAAAGCAGAATCTTTATGGGGGCCAAGATCTTTAGATATTGACTTCATTTCTTGGGGAGAACTGCAGGTAAACACCAGAACTCTTATTTTGCCTCATCCAAGATTAAGTGAAAGAAACTTTGTTTTAATTCCCCTTACAGAAGTTTTATCAAAAGCTCAAGGGAAACCAAAACGAATACAGTCTGAAAACATTTGGCCTGAATAAACTCGTAACAAAAATCACTAACCTTTTTTCAAAAAATAAGTCATCCTATATGAATAAAAAAAAATGCATGTCTATTCCAGGACCTGAACCTTCAGAAATTCTTGAGACAAAAAGTTGTCTTGATGCAAAAAAAATTCGTTTTGAAATTAATAAATTTCTATTGCCTAATTTAATGAAGGGCGAATTTGGCGTTATTAGGCATCCAGGAGCTGCTTTGGCAG
>QCFJ01000049.1 GCA_003280265.1 Prochlorococcus sp. AG-363-G03
GTGATGCTTTCTCTAGAGCCTGTAGGTTTTCTCCATCCCATATGCGAAGACCATGTTTATAAGGATGATAGCTTTTAACTATTTGCTCTCTTAATCCACATGAAATATTTGGTTCAATACAAAATTTTTCTGATAATGTTCTAGCTTTTGCTAGAGCTTCTAGTCTTGTCTCTGAAGAGAAGGAGGATATATTTAATGCTTTTAATAAATTTCTATTTATAAAACGTTTGCAGAGATTAGATAGATTATCAGAATCAGATTCTTGCCATTTATTGATATGATAACCTGTCACTATATCATCATTAGATAAAAAACATTCTAGGCTCATTTTTTCATGATTCCATAACCATTCAGACATATTTTCATCAGCCCATAGTTTTTTAGGACCAATCTTTCTTGCTGTTTGTATGATTTGTTCTAATAACCAATTGCAAACCTCGTTTAATCTATGATTATATACGCTCCTGTACATTAGATTTCTTATTACTAAATAATGCTCAACTGCCATTATACCTTTAGGCTGAATTGCTAAATCTCCATCTGGTGCAATTATCATGGCTGAGATTATTCGATCAATATCTATCTGACCATATCTGGCTCCTGTCGTATAACTGTCTCTCATTAGGTAGTCGAGCCTATCACAATCAAGCTGACTACTTATTAATGAAATTATTGATTTTTCTGATGCTTTTCTCGATTGGATTAAATCTGAAATTGCTTTTGCATTTCCTTCCCCATATTTATTAAGTATCATAGCGATCTCTTGATTTGAATTTATTAATTTTGCCGTCCATGTTTCATGCTTGATTTTGAATATTTCCTCACTTGTATGACTTAGTGGACCGTGACCTAGATCATGCAAAAGAGCTGCACCGTAGAGAATGAATTTGTGCTCTTTTAATTTAGAATTAAATTCAGACAAATGATTTATTGCTCTTCTTGCAATATGAAATACGCCAAGAGAATGAGTGAATCTGCTTGATTCTGCACCATGAAATGTTAAATATGCAGGACCTAGTTGTTTAATTCTTCTCAATCTTTGAAAGGGGGAGGAATCTATTAATTCCAACACCATTTTTTCTTCAGGGATTGAGCTGTTTAATGAAATGGATTGATGTAGAGGATCGTAATAAGTTCTTATTGGCATGCTTGCTCGATTTATTCGCTAGTTATTTGTTCTTCTTTTTCTTGACTTTCTTTTGATAATTTCTCTGAGAATTCTTCTTTGTCCAAAGTAGCTTGCATGATCAGCTCAGCATCTGAAAGCCACCTGTCTTCATCAGAGCCTGGGTTAAGGGGCTCAGGCATCTCCAAGAGTCGATCAGGATCTATTCCAAGATTCTGTATGTCTCTTCCGCTTGGAGTTAAATAGCTGGCAACTGTTACGGCTAAACCGCTACCATCACTAAGATTGCTCAAAGATTGTATTAGGCCTTTGCCAAAAGTTTTACTGCCTATAAGCTCAGATCTTTTATTATCTTGTAAGGCTCCAGCAAGAATTTCACTAGCGCTTGCTGTACCCTCATTTACAAGCGTAACCATAGGCCCGTCATAAAGTGTTTCTATCCCAGAGCCGATCGGATCATTTATTGCATCTCTCTTCTTCGTTTCAACAATCGGCATGTCGCTGAGGAAATCATCTGCAACGGCAAGTCCAGAACTTACAAGACCTCCTGAGTTATTTCTTAAATCCAAAATCAGTCCATCTATTTCTTTAACAGTTAGTTCCTCCAGCGCTTCTTTGACTTGCTCAGGTACTCCTTCGCTAAATTGTGTAATTCTTAAGTAACCGAATGTATGAGATTCATTCCTTATCCTTTTGGTTCTAACTGGTCTTAAATCAACACTTCTTCTTTCTAAAGAAATTTCTTTGATTTCATTGTCAGGTTGCTCTAATTCAACAATTACTTGAGTTCCGGTTTGCCCTCTCAATTTTGCTGCCGTTGCTTCAAGTCCCAATTGCTTTGGAGATTGCCCATTAACTTTTTTTAAGATTGTTCCACTTGTTATGCCTGCATCCGCGGAGGGAGAGCCTTCAAGGGGAGAAATGACAACTATTTCACCATCCTCTTTTCTTGCTCCTAATTGAAGCCCAACACCATTGATTTCACTGCCTATGTTGCTTTTTTTCATTGCTTCGTAATCATCAGGTCTCAATAGGCGCGTGTAAGGGTCACCAAGAGGAAGAAGCATTGCTTCTATTGCTGAATAGGCTTGCTGAGAATTGTTTATTGGTTTTTCAAGGGCTTTTTGACGAAGTTTCTTCCATTGAATTTCATCAAATTTATTAGGTGCTAGATAACCCTCATTTACTAAATTCCAGGCTTCAATAACAAGCAATTGTCCGTCATTCAGAGCAAAAGCTGGTTTTATTAAAACTTGAAATAAAATTCCGAAACTAATTAAAAATGCAAAAATTCTTTGCAGTGATTTAGTCAAAGATTTAACAGATGAAAACATTGGATTGATCTTTTGCGGCGACCAAGGAGCACATCGAGTAAGATATTTGGAAACACTAATCATAATTGGATGGCGAATTCTTCACCGGTTTATGACTGGTTTCAGGAACGTCTTGAGATTCAGGACATAGCTGATGATGTCACTTCAAAATACGTACCTCCACATGTCAACATTTTTTATTGCCTTGGTGGGATAACACTGGTTTGTTTCTTGATTCAGTTCGCGACTGGATTCGCGA
>QCFJ01000050.1 GCA_003280265.1 Prochlorococcus sp. AG-363-G03
AGCGAGAAGCTCTAATAATTCTGGTTGGGTCTTCTAAAACACTAGCTTCATGCAAAAAGTCCATCTTCTTATTCTCAATTGCATCTGATCCTGAAAATAAATCTATTATTTTATTATCTTTGAGTTCAATTGCCATTGCATTTATATTAAAATCTCTTCTTATTAGATCTTTTTTGATTGTTGATAATTCGACTGTTGGATTTTCTCCAGGTATGGGATAAGTTTCTTCACGAGCAGATGCTATATCAACTTTTAGGCTATCAATTATTACTTCTGAGGTTTTATAAGTTGTGTTATCGCGAATAACTTTCACTCTTTCTCCTCCAAGAAATTTTTGCAATTCTTTTACATAGCTTGATGTTTCCCCTTCAATTATTAAATCTAGATCATTGAAGATGATTTTATAATCTTTATTTTTTGCTTTTGTTATTAAGTCTCTTACAACTCCACCAACTATTGCAATATATTTTATGTCAACTGAGTTGGCTACATCTAAAAGAATAGTTAGAATTCCACTGGGTAATTCTTTTATCTCTTTTTCAATTGTAGATTTATCAAATAATTCCATGAGAAATATGATTTTATTTAATAAGCATTTTTAAGATTGAACATTACTCATCTATTAATTTTAACGGAGCTAGTCTTGGGTCTAATATTTTGGGACCCATTCCTGAGAATTTTATAGCGAGTGAAATTTTTTCTCCTGTACCAAAAACATGGGTTATTTCCCCTTCTCCAAATGAAGAATGTTCAACTCTATCGTTGACTGACCATCTCTTTCCTGGTGCGGGACCTGAGTATGTTTTTCTTACTGCATTTTCAGCGTTACTAGGAAAACTTTTTTTATTACTTTGTCGATCAATTCTTGTCAGCCTATCTAAATTTTTTTCTCTTCTCAAGGTGGCCCCACCAGACAATGGAATATCCCCTTTTACAAGCTCTTCTGGTATCTCGGAAAGGAAAATAGATGCGATAGCAGGTTCTCTCATCCCACCCCACATTCTTCTCTCAGATGCATGAAAAAGAAATAGTTTTTCTTTCGCTCTTGTAAGTCCTACGTAACAAAGTCGCCTTTCTTCCTCTAGTGAAGATGGATCATCAAGTGATCTATAGCTTGGAAATAAGCCTTGCTCCATTCCCACAAGACAAACAACAGGGAATTCCAAGCCTTTACTACTGTGAAGAGTCATTAATGTAACTCGATTTTGAGCAGTGTCTTTATTATCTGCATCGCTTGATAAAGCGGCAGTTGATAAAAAACCCTCTAAATTTGCATCTTCACTTTCTTCCTGATACTGCAGCGCAGCATTTACTAATTCTTGAAGATTGCGTCTTCTTTCTTCTGCTTCATCTGTTCCTGTCGCAATTAATTCACTCAAGTAGCCACTTTTTTCTAAAACCAATTGAACTAATTCGGCAGGGCTAGAAGAAAGAAGATGACTTTGTAATTCATTGATAAGCTCACTAAAATTCAAAAGACCTTTGGCTGATCTTCCAGCAAGAGATCTGACAGCTTCGGGGTCATTTACAACTTCCCAAAGAGGAATCTTTAATTGACTAGCAGCATCACTCAATCTTTGAACTGTTGTTTTACCAATCCCTCTTTTAGGAACATTTAAAACTCTCAGAAGACTGACACTGTCAGATGGATTAATTAAAAGCCTTAAATAAGCTAATAGATCTTTAATTTCTCTTCGATCATAAAAACGTAATCCTCCAACCACAATATATGGAATACTCCAGCGGACTAATGAGTCCTCAATTGCTCTTGATTGAGCATTAGTTCTATAAAGAATAGCCATATCTCCCCAATTCAATTCTGGATTAGAGGCATCTAAAATTCTTAGCCTATGAATAACTGCCTCTGCCTCTGCTATCTCGTCGTCACACCTTGTTAATTTGATAGGCTCGCCTTCTCCTCTGGTTGCTCTAAGAACTTTATCTATTCTTTCTTTATTGTTGGAAATTAATGAATTAGCAGCCTCGAGGATGGTAGAGGTAGACCGATAATTTTCTTCAAGTTTTACGAGAGTTGAATTGTTTGTATTTTCTAGGTTTTTCTTTCCAAAGTCCTCTTGAAATCCCATCAGTATTCGAAAGTCGGCAGCTCTAAAGCTATAAATACTTTGATCTGCATCGCCAACAACAAAAACTGATCGATTATTCCAATCTTTAAAAGAAGATGGATCTTTGCCATTGGTAACCAATTGTTTAATTAATTCGTATTGTGTCCAATTCGTATCTTGATATTCATCGACTAAAACATGTTTGAAACGATTATGCCAATAAGTTCTTATCTTCTCATTTTGCTGTAGTAATTGAACAGGTATTAATAGAAGATCATCAAAATCTAATGCATTATTAGCGGCCAAAGCTTTCCTATAAAGTCTATAAGTTTCAGCAACTAATTTACCTCTTTGACCATCTTGACTCTTTAACAAATCATCAGGCAGCAAGCATTGATTTTTGGCGTTACTAATTGCCAAACGGACTCTCTTGGGTAGGGTCATATTGTAGGTCTTGTTTATCTATTTCTTTAATGAGACTTTGTGCGTCTGTTTCATCGTATATTGAAAATTGTCTAGTCCATGTCAAACCTTCAGGATCTTTAAATTTGTCAATGTCAAAGCGTAATAATCTTGCAAATAAAGCGTGAAAAGTTCCTATCCATA
>QCFJ01000051.1 GCA_003280265.1 Prochlorococcus sp. AG-363-G03
AAATGATACAATCTATGCAAGAGGTTCAATTTAAAATCAAGCAATTGATCTATCAGCAGAGGCTAGAGATATGAGCTTTTTTGAATCTGAAATTGTTCAGGAAGAGGCAAAAAAACTTTTCACTGATTATCAGAATCTTATGCAATTAGGCTCTGATTATGGGAAATTTGATAGAGAAGGAAAAGTGATGTTTATCAATACCATGGAAAATTTAATGGAGAGGTATAAAGTCTTTATGAAAAGATTTGAGCTCTCAGAAGATTTTCAGGCGAAAATGACAGTTGAACAGTTGAAGACTCAGTTGGGTCAATTTGGTATCACTCCCGATCAGATGTTTGATCAAATGAATAAAACGTTGGTTAGAATGAAATCAGAATTGGATAAATGACTATTTAGCAGTTTATATTTAACATGTTAAATAATTTTAATGATTTACCTGATTGGATTTCTAGGGGTTTAGATGATCTTTTCCCTAATAAAAAATCTAAAGATTCTGATCAAAGTTTTATAAAAAGATTAGAACTTTCATCAGTAGAAAAAAAACCTTTACGTGTAAAGCTTGGAATTGATCCAACAGGAACAGATATTCATATAGGCCATAGTATTCTTTTTAGAAAATTAAGGGCTTTTCAAGACGCAGGACATACTGCAGTACTTATAATTGGCGATTTTACTGCAAGAATTGGAGACCCAACTGGTAAAAGTAAAACAAGAATTCAGCTTTCAAAAGACGAGGTTGAATTAAATGCATTAAATTATCTCGAGCAATTAGGTCTTGGCAAAGATCCCCAAAATTCTTTGCTCGATTTTTCTACTCCAGGTCGTCTAGAAATCAGAAGAAATAGTGAGTGGTTAGAAAATCTTGATTTGTCTAAAGTTATAGAACTCTTGTCAAATTCAACAGTTGGCCAGATGCTGGCAAAGGAAGATTTTAATAATCGATATAAATCTGGCACTCCTATATCTCTTCATGAATTTCTCTATCCACTTCTTCAAGGATATGATTCCGTCTCAATTAATTCTGACTTAGAACTTGGTGGTACAGATCAAAAATTTAATATTGCAATGGGTAGAGATTTACAAAGAGCTTTTGGTCAAAGGCCTCAATTTGGGATGTTATTGCCTATTTTGGTGGGCTTAGATGGGACTCAAAAAATGAGCAAAAGTTTAAACAATATTGTAGGAATCAATGAAGATTCATTGTCGATGTATTCAAAATTAGAGAAGGTACCAGATAATCTAGTTTTTAGTTATTTAAATTTGCTAACTAATGAAAATTTAAATGATTTGAGTTCAAATCCAAGAGAGGTTCAGAAATTCATGGCTTTAAAAATAACATCTAATTTTAAAGGAGTTGAAGCAGCAAAAAAGGCTCAGTCTAATTCTGAAAAATTAGTTTTAGGAACACAAAATTCTCTTAATGAAATACCAGAATCTTCAATTTCAAATGTGAATTTTCCAGCTAAAGCATTTTATTTATTTAGTAAAATGAAAATGTGTTCAAGTAGTAGTGAAGCTAGAAGACAAATTCTTGGAGGTGGCGTACGAATTGATGGAGAAAAAATTTTAGACCCTAATTTAGAGTTTGATAGTCCGGAAGATCTCATCGGAAAAATTTTGCAAGTTGGAAAGAAAAAATTTCTTCGTGTGTCAAGTTGATTGGTTTTTATGAAAGATATAGATCATCCAAGTGAAAAAATAATTATTGCCTTAGATGGTATGGATAAGAATAATGTTTTCAATTTACTTGAAGAAATACCTGAAATTATCTGGGTTAAAGTTGGTCTGGAGTTATTTGTTAGTGAAGGGCCAGACATATTGTCAAACTTGAGAGATAGAGGAAAAAAAATATTTTTAGATCTTAAATTTCACGATATTCCTACAACAGTTACTAGAGCATGTTTTGCTGCATCACAAATAGGTGCTGAATATATTTCTTTGCATACTTGCGCAGGTATCAAAGCTTTAAAGATGGCAAATGAAGCTGCTCAGGAAGGAGCCGCTAAAGTTAATTTAAAGCCGCCAAAGCTTTTGGGGATAACAATCTTAACTAGTTGGACTCAAGAAAGTTTTGCTAACGATCTATTAATTTATCAATCAATAGATCAACGTGTTAAGCACTTAGCAGAGATTGCATCAAATGCTGGATTGGGGGGATGTGTCTGCAGCCCTAGGGAGGTTAAGTTCCTTCGAGAAATTTATCCTGAGAGTTTTGATTTGATAACGCCTGGAATCCGGTCAATTGGTTCAGATAATAATGATCAATCTAGAGTTTCTGAGGCATCCGAAGCTCTTAAAATGGGGGCTTCAAAGTTAGTTATTGGAAGAGCAATTACCCAATCAGATAATCGTGCTTTTATGTTTAAAAGTTTTTGCGATAAAGTTCTGTATTAATTTTCTATGACTGCCCAATTCTTGGCTCTTTCCCTTTCATTAGCCTAAGTATATTCTCTCTGTGTCTCCAAATAACTAAAGTCATAGCTAATAATGAAATAATTAAAAATGGGAATGAAATACTGGAGGTATTGAAACTTAGAAACATTATTAAAGGTAGAGCTAATGCTGCACTAACACTTGCAAGTGATACTATTCTAAATAATGTAATCATAAGAATGAAGATTCCTAAAGTCGCAAGCCCAACTTGCCATG
>QCFJ01000052.1 GCA_003280265.1 Prochlorococcus sp. AG-363-G03
GATCAGATGTTATCAGCCATTCTCTTACCGAATTCCAAAAAATGCTTGGTGGAATTTGATAGAGAACGGTGCTGCTAAATTGACCGCTAAATAGAGCTATAGAAAAGAATAGTAAGCATTGAATTGGTGCCATTACGACCATGGCGAATAGCCTTGGGACAACAAGATATTCAACTGGATCTGTTTGTAACATCGTAATAGCGTCAATCTGCTCAGTAACTTTCATTGTCCCTATTTGAGCAGCATAAGCAGTTGCGACTTTCCCAGTAAGTAGAGTTGCGGTAAGCAAAGGAGCTATCTCTCTAGCCATGCCAATTGCCAGAAGACCTCCAACTGCAGAACCTAAACCTTGCTTACTTAATTCTGCGGCGACCTGAATATTAAAAACAGTTCCAGCCGCAACGCCTGTTATGAGAACAATAAGAAAGCTACCTGGTCCTGCTTCCATTAATTGATCTATTAAATCGGATTTATTGACCTTCCTTTTGGCTATTGATGCAATTGCTTGCCCTCCAATTAACATGCTGCTGAAGAATCTTCTTAGCCAACGAGGTGAGTTGTTCATGGACCTACGCTTTCAGATTTGAAGTCTAAATTTCGCCAAGGTTTCATAGTTATTAATCCAGCTAATACAAGAAAAGATGGTATTAATCCCATGCATAATCTAATGGTAATTATTGCTGTTAGAGGTTGATCTAAATCTTGAAAACTTGATAAGCAATTGGTTGATGATTTATATCCTGATAAAGATAAAAGAACTCCTAAAAATTGAACACTTAAACCTATACCAATTTTCTGAATAAAAACCATCCATGCAGTATATATTCCTGAAGGTTTTTCGGGGTCTTTATCAATAGCATCGGGAAGTAAAGACCATGGAATGAGGTAAGCAGTTGATGCTCCAAATCCTACTAAAATAATTGTTAGTAATAGGATTAGCATTTTTATTCCTTCAATATTATCAAAAAATAAAAACTAATAGAGACTTATTCCCTTAGTTAAAGGAGGTATAATCATAACAAAAAGGCAAGCTAATATCCATATTGATCCTCCTTTAAATAGTGCTGTTATTCTCCCATATTTATTGGAGTAAAAGCTCCAAAATTGCAGACCAAATAGAGTGCTAATTTGAAATGGAATTGGGATCCATTTTGAAATTTCTATTGGGACAAGCATTACTTGTTCAAGATAGATTAACGCAACGGTTTGCATTAATTGTAGTCCGCACCAAAGTAGCAAATAAAGAGCAATAATCCTTGTGAAAAGTTTGTTATTTAAAACTCTTTTTAGTTGCTGGTTAAAAGGTTCAGATTGAGAAGCCGGTTTCCTTGCTTTTTTAGCAAATGGGGCAAGTCCCCAGCAAGCAATTAAAGTTGTAAAAGTAGCAATTATCCCTGTAACTCGTCCCATTGAAGTATATCCGTCTACTCCTTTAGATAAGAAGCCTGCAGCTACTATTAATCCAGAAGTTCCTGCAAGAATAGAGCCAGTAAATCTTGCTGCATTTAGTCTTGTCCTAATCGCGATATTTTCAGTCAGCTCTGTAGATAATGCTGCAAAAGGGAGATTTACTGCTGTATAGGCTGTCATCAAGAAAATTGCGGTGAATACGTAATAGGTAGTTTTTGTCTCTATGCTTCCTGGAGGGACCCACCACATTGCTGCAAGAAATAAACCAAGGGGAACAGCGCCTCCAACCATCCATGGGAGCCTTGGCCCCCATTTCGAGCTTGTGTGATCACTCAGCCATCCAATTAGTGGATCATTTATTGCATCCCAAAGTTTAGAAACCATAAGCAATGAGCCTGCAATAAATGCAGGTATTCCTGCAGCACAAGTGAAAAATAGAAATAGATATGTACCTAACTGTATTGCGGCTAATCCCGTTCCAGCATCTCCCATTGCATAAGAGATCATTAGTCTTGTGCGATTACTTCCTTCGTAAAGCAATGTGGACTTCATCAATCTTTTTTGGATAATGGGACTCGCAAGGTAATAATGGAGGAACAGGAATTAATAGTTACTCCAATCGGAAGTAAATCTTTAGTTCCAGTGCGGGCGTAGTTTAGTGGTAAAACCTCAGCCTTCCAAGCTGATGATGCGGGTTCGATTCCCGCCGCCCGCTTGATATTGCTTCTCATAGCTTAATTTTTTTTGAATAATCGTTAGCGACCATAAGAACTAGGCTGTTACTTTCAATTCGTATGTTCGATTGATTTGTTAAGGGTTTTTTTGAGACATTTTTATTTTTTAAAAATGAAGTATCAATATATTTTTTCCATGGAGAAATTGGGGTTGGCAATTCAAAAAGCATTGGCTCTTTGTAAGCATTAAAGCCAAGCCAGATTGCTGAGCCTTCATTATTTTTGTTAATGCTAA
>QCFJ01000053.1 GCA_003280265.1 Prochlorococcus sp. AG-363-G03
ACCAAATAATTTTTCTGTTCCTAGCTCAGTTTCAAATGATTCACCTGGAAATACAATTTTAGTTACAGGAGTTACTGGTTTTTTAGGTGCTTATCTTTTAGCAGGTCAAATGAATCATTGGCCAAATTTGAAAATACGTTGCCTGGTTCGTGCTCAATCAAGAAATGATGGATTTGATCGTATCAAATCGAATTTAGAAAAATTTGATTTATGGAAATCAGAATGGCAAGAAAGGTTAGAGCCTGTAATTGGCGATTTATCTATGCCTTGTTTTGGACTATCTTCTTCTAATTTTTCTTCATTATCTAATGGATTAGGAGGGATCCTTCATAATGGAGCCTTATTAAGTCAAATGGCTCATTATTCGCAATTAGCACCAGTAAACGTCAATGGTACAAAAGAGATTTTACGTTTAGCTACTCAACAAGCGCCTATTCGAGTTGAAATGATTTCAAGTGTTTCTGTTTTTGAAGCTACAAAATACCGTAACAAGGAAATTCTCGAAGATGATGATCTCAGTGAATGGGAAGGGATTTATCTTGGATATTCACAAACTAAATGGGTAAGTGATCGTCTTGTCTTCATGGCTGGCAAGTCAGGCCTGCCAGTGACTATTTATAGACCTCCTTTAATTGGTGGGCATTCCATTTCGGGAAATTGGAATGAGGGTGATTTAGTTCAGCGATTACTGGAAGGGTGTTTATCCTTAGGCATGATTCCACAAATAGATTGGGAGCTTGATTTGGTCCCTGTCGATTATGTGGCAAACGCTGTTACTTCCTTAGCTTGGGATGAGAAAACCAAAGGTCAATGTTTTCATCTTCAACATCCCCGTCCTTTGATGCTTAATGATTTACTAACAAATCTTTTAGGGGAAGGTAATGTATTACAACTTGTCTCAATGGATGAATGGTTAAGTGCTATTGCTTCTGATCCAAATAATTCACTATATCCATTACAGGCATTTTTCAAAAGAAGATGGGGGGAACAAAAATTAACCTACCCTCAATTAAACTCAAGGGGCATGCGTTCGCGTCCTAGTTGTGTTCAAACATCTAAAATTCTAAGTAATTTAAATATCAATTGTCCAGATTACGTTGATTTAGTTAAACCATGGTCAAACAATTTATTAAAAATATAATTCAGAAGTATGATAGTTGAATTTTGTAATTCTTTTATTTTAACTTTCTACTTTATACAATTCATTTTCGTAGTTCTTCTTACTTATATTTTTAAAAAGAGGTTTAATGAAACCAATACATGGTCAAGAAATAGTTCTTTTAGTTGGCCTCATGCAGAAGTTATTTTATGTTTAAGAGGCGCTAATGAAAATCTTTTTGATCTATTAAAATCCCTTTCAAGCCAGTTTTACTTAGGAACTTGGCAATTACAAATTATTATTGATTCTCCAGAAGATAACTCCCTTAAAACAGTCAAATATTTCCAAGATACTCATATAAAGCATTCATTAGACAAACCAAGTTGGCAGAAACTAAATATAGACTTTCTTAAAATCAGACCAAACGAAGGCTCGTTAAAATGTGCATCTTTATTAAAAGCATTTAATAATTTAAATAGTAAATCTTCAATAATTGCATTTGTTGATGATGACGCTTCAATTTCAAATGATTGGTTATCTAATCTAGTCAGATCTTGCTCTCAGAAAGGAGTTGGAGCTGTGTCTGGCAATAGATGGTACATGTGTCAATCCAACAATATAGGGGCTTGGATTAGATCTATATGGAATTATGGGGCATTAGTTCTTATGACAATATATTCAATACCTTGGGGAGGAAGCTTAGCTGTTCGAAGAGAAGTTATTGATAAAGGAGATTGGAATTTAATTTTAAAAGATGGACTTTGTGAAGATACAGGTTTGATTGAGCCATTAAAGAAGTTAAATCTTCGTTATGTTTTCAGGCCAGAATTAATTATTACTAATAAAGAGAAGTATATTAATTTATTCGATTTATCTGATTGGTTGACAAGACAATTACTAACAACAAGGATTCATCATTCGTCATGGATATTAGTATTTTTACATTCATTATGTACTTTTTTAGTATTTGCAATAGCAATCTTAAATGGTTTATGGTTTTCTCTTATTTTATATGAACTTGGATGTCTAATTTTACTTTTATGGATAGAATTACTTGTTAACAAAAAAATTCTTTCTATTAGAAATATTTTATTATATATTATTCCCTGTCAACTTTTATACTTCATAACAAGTTGCAGGTCCTTAATAACAACTAAAATCGAGTGGAGTAGAGTTATTTATAGAGTCAGCAGAAAGCACCCTTA
>QCFJ01000054.1 GCA_003280265.1 Prochlorococcus sp. AG-363-G03
ATAAGAGTTTGTTTATTTGCTATTGATTTCTTCTTGGAGCATCTCTTCTCCTCACTAAAACTTTGAGAACGTCTTGCCATGAAACATTTTGATGAGCTAAAGAAACTTGCAGATGGAAAAGCAGATCGGCAGCTTCATTGGCAACTGAAATCGGATTTTTATCTTTACAAGCCATAATGAATTCTGCTGCTTCTTCGCCTATCTTTTTTAGGATTTTATTGTCGCCTTCCTTCAAAAGACTATTTGTATAGCTTCCTTCTTCAGGATTGTTTTTTCGATTATTTATTACTTTGAACAATTCACTACAAGCATCAGATGGAGGGGATAGAACGTCTTCATTTGTTTCTAAATCCTTAAAGAAACAACTTCTTTGACCTGTATGGCATGCGATTGAACCAATTTGCTCAATGGATAAAAGTATTGTATCTGAATCGCAATCAGTTCTGATTCCTTTCAATTTTTGAAAATGACCGCTCGTTTTACCTTTGTGCCAAAGTTCTTTCCTTGAACGACTCCAGTAGTGAACCTCACCAGATTCTAATGTTTTTATAATGGATTCTCTGTTCATCCATGCCATCATTAATATTGAGCCATCAACCCAATCCTGGGCTATGGCTGGGATCAAGCCGTTTTGATCAAAACGTAGATTATCTATAAAAAGCATTTTTAAGTAAGCCAATTTGGCTTTACGATTCTAATTATTCAAATTTAATCCTCTATTGGTTTTTTATTCATCTTTTTATGACGATTAAAGATATTCCATTTAATTGCTCAAAGCAATTTAAGAATTATCCATGTTCTCACCGTCAATGGAAACATAAAGGTCACTGTCGTTATGTTCATGGATATAGTCGCAGTTTTACCTTTCATTTTGCTTCAAATGAACTTGATGAAAATGGCTTCGTTGTCGATTTTTCAAGTCTGCGGCCTTTGGAAGACAAGTTAAGTGAGTATTTTGACCATACTTTTCTTGTAAATTTTGATGATCCTTTTCTTGAAACATGGAGAAAGCTTCACGCTGAAGAAGTACTTGATCTAAGAGTCATGAATAATGTTGGTATGGAATCAACTGCTGAATTGATTTGGGGATGGGCTAATGATTTATTATTTTCACGAGAGAAAGGTAGATCTTGTTGTTGGAAAGTGATAGCACACGAAAATGAAATTAATTCTGCTAGTTATACATTCTTCCCTGAGTGGTTTAAAGTATGATAATCTATAACTTTTAGTTGATAAGGAATTAGCTTCCTCAGGATTTGATTTTTTAATTGAAAATTAATTTCGATTCTTTCCTCTCTATTTTTATGGTGCTACCTTCTTTGTATTTGCCTTTAAGAATATATTTCGCTATTTCATTTTCCAATTCTTTTTGAATGACTCTTTTTAAAGGTCTCGCTCCATAACTTGGATTATAGCCAATATCAGTTATTAAGGATAGAACATCATTATGAATTTGAAGCTCGATTCCTTTCGATTCTAATCTTTCTCTTAATCGATTTAATTGTAAATCGACTACTTTTAGTAGAGTTTCTTTTTTAAGTGGTTCAAAACTAATTATTTCATCAAGTCTATTTAGAAACTCAGGCCTGAAATTTGATTTAAGTTCTTGACTGATTAGTTCGTCTACGGTTGACGTTAGATTGTTAATTATATCGTTATCAGCGATTAACTCGCTTCCTATATTACTGGTAAGTATAATAATGGTATTTTTGAAGTTTGTTGCTCTACCCTGCCCGTCAGTCACCCGGCCTTCGTCAAGGATTTGTAGTAATACATTGAAAACATCTTTATGTGCTTTTTCAATCTCATCAAAGAGCAAAACGCAATAAGGTTTTCGTCTGATTGCTTCTGTTAATTGCCCACCAGCTTCGTAACCAACGTAACCAGGGGGAGCACCTATTAAGCGACTTATAGAGTGCTTTTCCATATATTCAGACATGTCTATTCTAATAAGTGCATTTTCACTATCAAAAAGTTGAGAAGCCAAAGCCTTCGATAATTCTGTTTTGCCAACGCCTGTTGGGCCTAAAAATAAGAAACTTGCGATTGGTTTGTTTGGATCACTAAGGCCTGTCCTTGATCTTTGTATTGCAGAAGATATCGATTGAACGGCTTTGTTTTGACCAATCACCTTTTTATGAAGCTCAGATTCAAGGTTAAGCAACTTTTCAATTTCAGTTTGAGCAAGTCTTTTGACTGGGATGGATGTCCACTTTGCAATTATTTCAGCTACATCATCGGCTATGACCTCTTCTCTCAAAAGTGATTTCTCGGCATTTTGTGAGGAGTTTTTTAAATTA
>QCFJ01000055.1 GCA_003280265.1 Prochlorococcus sp. AG-363-G03
GCAATGTTCAGGTACGTTACTCAATCAATTCAAAATCAATTGGTGGGTGGAAGAACTACAAAGATATGCTCAAACCTGCAATTGAAATTCTTACCCAAGCGGATAAATATCAAGACATAACCTCCTAAACGAACTTACAAAATCGGGAAAAGTTTGAAAAAATCCGAAGACCTTAGCAGGTACCTACTTGGAGGAAGACCAAATACCAATATTGAGAAAGAGGCATTGGTTTTGCGGTTATAAGAAGAAGGTTGTTCTTATCGTTCAATTAGAAAACAAACTGGACTGGCACTATCAACCATTCGCAGAATTATTGTTGACCAAGATATTGCGATAGAAGCATGAGCACGAGGACAAAAATAATGAAGGCAATGGATGAATGTGTGGTGAATGCCTGCGAGCAAGTGAAATCCATTAAACCTCAAGAAAGATTCCACCTTCTGTGCGAAATGGGCGAGTGGATGTACAACCCTCTTTCTGAAGAAATAGATAGATGTATTGAGGCTTCCATGTTTTGAAGCTGACGAAGAAACTCTCTTAGAAAAGATGTAGTTGGATTATTTGATTACATTGTCTTGAAGTACGAGAAGGGTAGTTGCTAGAGAAACTGCAAGCAAGATTTCACTGGTAATTGACCAAAACCATCTAAATCATAGATTACTAGATTATCTAGTTTTTCTTAAATCAAATCTTGTTGGTTGTGAACCTGGCTTGACCCAATCGACCTCAAACTTTCCTCTGCTGGCTTAATCTTTCGATCTTTATCGAGGATCTCAGTAGACTCATCAGCTCTGTAATGGAAGTTAGGTAATATGCTTTCAAACATTTTTATCAAAATTTTAGTAGTTATTAGACAACTGTTTCGACTAGGAGCTAAAAAAGAACTCCACTATGTTTTTAACTCTTGTCTATATCAGTAACTTCTCCTTGTCCTGAGAGTACCGTTCATGAGCTAGGAATTAAAAATTGGCCAATTTGGACGTGTGAAGCAAGTTCTTTCGATTGGACATATGAAGATAAGGAGACTTGCTTATTGCTTGAGGGTGAAGTCACAGTTACACCTGATGGAGGAGAACCTGTGAAGTTTGGAGCAGGTGACCTAGTTGTCTTCCCATCAGGAATGGACTGTCGATGGGATATTCATAAAGCAGTCCGTAAACATTATCGTTTTGGTGATTAAAATAGGTAACCACTATCAATTCAGATGAAAAGCATGTCTAAAGTTATTGAAATCGGTATCGTTGCAATTTTTGTCCTAACTGCTTTTGCGAGATTGTTCGGAACTCTATTATCAAACTAAACAATCTCCTCATGATTTATAAAATCATTAGACATGATAAAGAATATGACGACATTACTCAGCAGTCTTTCAACAGCTATGACGAGGCATACGATCTATTAGAAGAAATATATTCCGATGTTTGTTGTTCTGATGCTGATTATGGGGACCGTCCCTATTATGAAATTATTGAGTTAGAAGAATGAAACTTATAGATAGGCATAAGCAGCTAATTGCTTGTTATCAAAAGAAGCTTGGTCTGACTGATTATGGATTACTTTGGGTTGTCTTTTTTAAAGGGGTATTTGTAGCTCTATCACTAGAAAGATTGATTGTTCAATAGATGTTTAACCAAGATGCTCTTTTGGAATATTTGAGTTCACCTGAGGGGGTTAATACAATTATTGTTGGAATTATTTTGGTTGGAGCTATTAACGCAATTTTTATAACTTACAGCGTTAGGAGTACTTATGGAGCTGCTAAAATAGAAAGAGAAAAACTAAAAATTCAACAAGCTAAAATCGATAAATTATCACCTAAAAAGGAATAGCATATATGCCTTTTTTAAGACTATGGAGAAGAAGATCAAGAGGTAGACGTCTCAATATTAAACGTGTCATCTTATTTTTCGTAATCGTTTATTCAGCCAATATTTTCATTGATAGCTTTATGCCTGTTTTTATGATTGGATTTATAGTTTGGTTACTATATAGCTGGACTGGAAACCGGCGGTTTTGGTAATCAAACAACCAAGTTCATAGGGACTCATATAATGAAGATAATCTTTTTGATTGCTATTTCTTTTATTACCTCTTGCATGGAATTGTCTAAGTGGAAACCTACAGAAGAAGAACGGGAAGTAATGGAAGCAGTTTGGATGCAGGTTAAAGGTGCATGCGAGAAATTAAAAGAAGAAACTAATGCAAAAGATGAGCACATCAGAAAGATGCTCAAAGAGATGGCTGATCGTTATTACTCATAAATAATCTT
>QCFJ01000056.1 GCA_003280265.1 Prochlorococcus sp. AG-363-G03
TCTAGCGATGATGGGTTTCTTTGCAGCAGTCATTAACTACGGAATAACAGGCTGGATCGTTCCAGGAATTGTTTGATTCTGATTTTAAAAAATCTGATCAGAAGGGCCTCTTCTCTGTCATTACAGTAGGGGCTTTTTTAGTTTTCTGCTCTTTGTAAACTTAATTTCTTTTTTCCAGACGGTGCTAATAAATTTTTTTGAAGCCATCATTTGATATGAGTTGGAAACTTGTGTTAGCTATAAATATTGAATTATCGAAAAAGAAATAGTATTAAATACCTTTTATATATCTATTATAGTCTATTCTCCATTTGTTGTGATTGAGAGCCATTTGCCATTGTTCATCGTTTGGTTGTTGTATGGTTGGACAACAAAGAGTTGATATGACAGATCAAAAAATTAATGTTATGTGTCATAATCGATAACAATTTTGTTGAACCTTTTAGATGGGGAGAGGTCCTGCTCAAGAACGAGCATTCGAATTTGTTCTTAGTGAACAAGGGGTTAGTGAAAAAGATATTGGATGGGTACTGTCTAAATTAGATAGTCAAGAATATTTATTAACAGACTGCCATTACCTTGCAAGAATACTTAGTAAAGAGTCTGAAATTAAGGCTAAGGAGATTTTTATTAATCGTTATTTTGTTTTGAATATGACAGGAGTCACTAGAGAAAGTAAATTTAGTAATCTCCTTCAAGAATGTATGGATAAGAAGAAAATTTGGACATTACTTGAAAGGAATGTTGGAGTCATTTGTATTAGGCTTCCAGATGCAAGCTTGAATGGTGAAACCTATTTATTTATATGTGGTCCTAATAAAAAATGTCCAGAGGTCACCAACATTGATTTATTCGGGAGCTCTTCCCCCAATGTGCGTCAAGAATCAAAAAAGCAAAATCCTTTAGAAATGAGCTCACTTAGATTGGCTGGATAGAGGTATGAATGAATCTGAGAATTAAGCATAACCTGGAAATACCAGCCAATGAAATACAGTGGAGATTCTCTAGATCGTCAGGAGCAGGGGGACAGAACGTCAATAAGACAGACAGTCGAGTTGAAATTGTATTTAACGTATCTGATTCAAAATCATTAAGTCCATATCAGAAGCATAGGATTTTAATTCATAATGACGTAAAGCTAACTAATGGCTGTATATGTATAGCCGTTCAGGATAGGAGATCTCAGTATCAGAATAGACAATTAGCTTTAGGTAGACTTACCTTAACCTTACGGGAGCTTTTAAAGCAAACTCCAAAGAAGAGAAGGGTGACAATGCCAACACGCTCATCTCAAAAGAAAAGGGTCGATTCAAAGAAGAAACGTGGTGAATTAAAGAAAAATAGACAGCTGAAAATAGATTTTTAACACCTTCTGGAGACGTGCTTTTGACTGTTCCTGTTGTTAGTCTTTTGAGTTACATATACTTATTGGTTGATGAGGTTGATGAGGTTGATGAGGTTGATGAGGTTGATGAATTGGATTTGCTGAGCTGAATTAATAAACACGAAAGCTGTTCATTCACAATTCTGAAAAGATTGAATCAGCTACTTATTAACTATTAAGAGCACTTGTGCTGATACGAAAGGGATTTGCTGTGAAGCCAAATTTACTAAAGTGAAAGATCGGGTATTAAGACCTATTGTTAATCTGTAGCTGTTGATACAAAAATATGGCTCATTCCAGGAATGGAGTATTTAGTCATGCCCCTTAGAGAGCCATTCCACATAACAGATCATGGTGGATCAATTCATTGCATAGAAGGTTTATCGGGCAGAATCTTTAGAGCTTGTTTTGCAAATCATTGCACTTATACCGGAAATCTTCATACTGCAAAATCTTATTTAAACTTTATTGAAAAAAATACTACCAAATTTCTTCCTTCAAAAAAAATCAATGAAAATATCCCATTTCAACGTAAAACGACGCTTAAATGGAATGATGATGGAAGTCTTTCGTCTATCGACATGGCAAGGATATTAGTTCGTCTTCAGCAATCAAGTTTGACTGAATGTGAACTTTCTTGTGAATGGGGTGCTTCCTAAAACAGGTTGAATTGAACGGATTAAAATCCTTAAATGACTTAATGCAATGGTCCCAAATTCCTTTAGGAAGGTTGAAGTAGTGCTAACCAGTTCGGGCTATTTATACTTATTAGAGTCATCAATAGATCTAATCATTTAATAAATATTTCTTGGATTAGT
>QCFJ01000057.1 GCA_003280265.1 Prochlorococcus sp. AG-363-G03
TAAAAGTCATTACTCTATTTTTGCATTAAAACATATTCTTTTGTAATTAGCTAAAAAGAATAGAAAATATCTTCATCTCCATTGGCCCTACAAATTATCAAAATAAGAATAATCTTTAAACAAGTAGATGTTGAGATGGAAATCAATTCCATTTGGGAAACAACATCCTAGCAATTTAAGAAGTTACAAAAAATTTTTTCGAAATTTTCCACCAACTCAACGAATAAGCTCATTAAATTAATGTTTTGACATTCCATGATGTAAAATCAATAACCTTATCATTAATTCCTTCTTTAGTTGAAAATATTCTCCATTCAAATTCTTCAACAATAAGGAAGAAAAGGATAAAGGCCAAAATAAAATTAACTATTATAAATCTTACTGCTTCTAATAAAGTCTTAAGATCAAAAATACGTCTATCGCTATAGCTGTAGCTGTATGACGTCGCAATGGTCATTCTATAAAAAATGTTACTTATGAATTAAGAATAAGAACTTCTTATTACAAGTCAAGAGAAAACACTTCAACTTAAAACACTGCGATTCATTATTGACAAGTTTGATTAGAGCATAAAAAAAAACGACAACTAATCTAATGGAAGTAACTTGCTTTCTTTACGTTCTACAAGAGTTGCTTCAGTAGCAGCAATCCAAGCTCTGCGAAAAGCATCACTTTTCTCTTTCGCTCCAAAACAATCAGAAAAACCAGATGATGCTACGTAGTCAGTAAGTTTGGTCATCATATTTAAGTTTGCATGAGCTACGATTTCCTCGTAAACCGACAACGAATGTAGTGCAAAGGGCATTACTGCGTCTAAAAGTACACTAAATGTAGTGGCCTGAGCGAAAAATACTATTCAGCGTTACATAAACAATCAGGGATTACTAACAGGTATCAGAAGGTTATAATTGTCCACATAAATAAAATACTTTGCGAAATCAAAGTCATCAAAACAGGATTATTTAACTGAACAATCGTTTTTTAAGTTAAAAATATCGAGGCTTACATAAGAATTTGGAAGAGAGTTATTAACAATGAGTCAAGTTACTTGATAATCAAAGTAATGGAATAAAGAAAGAGTTCAAGGGCAATAATCCAGGAAAAATAAAAAAAATTCTTAATTCAATTAATTCTCTCATTTGATATGAGCTGAACATAGGATGGTAATTATCACCATTATTGAAGCTTAAAAAAAAAAGCTGAAAGACTATAACAAAAAAACATTGCCTCAAATGAAAGTCAGGATTATTAATTCGTTTCTAACACACAAATTAATCGTAATTGCAACCAATACGACAACCAATTTGAATTAAGCCTCGATCTAATAGTCTACCGAGTTTCAAAGCTGTAGCTTCTTCAACTCGGGAAAAGTGAGGTTGATTTGATGTCACCCAATTCATCTCATCTGAAGTGATAACTCCAGTTGAAATGGATTTAAGAAAAAGTAATCCAAGATTCATAAAAATTAATCCAAAGAATTAAAAGTCAAGCCTCAATATGAATACCGATGCTTGAAAATTTGTACACCAAAGACTGAGACCCTTCACCAGTCAAAGAAACGTTAGGAAGGACTCAAGAAATATCAAATCTTCATAACACCATATACAGATTTATTTAACAAAACTTTATCGAAAGGTCCTAAATATGGAGGGTTTGCTTCTTTTGATAAGTAGGGTAAAACAAAATTTCCCATCACCTAGACCCATAAGGCACCAAACCTTAAGTCTTTTTATTTTTAAGACTTGTAATGGCAAGATTTAATCGATGATTTTTCAGATCTTTTTTTGTATAACTCGCTATCCCTAAATGAAAATTGATAAATGAGTATCATTGTTGCTTAAATTATGCTGTACTGATCATTAGATTCCTTTCCGTTAATATTACTAGTAGCAATGGGCTTCCCACTGTATGCATAAGTTATCTGGGAATAAAAGTTCAATTTTGACCTACTAAAGAATCAGCATCACGTCTTTCTCAATTATCGAATACCTGACTTCTAATTAAAAAAAGGGTGTTGTGCTTAAGTTTGCGATCAGCATTCAAACCAAATAAAATAAATTCATAAAAGCTCGTCCATTACTTATGACCGTTTCTATTTACTATAAATATAGTCTTATTAGCTATAGAAAATGAGTAGAGATAGAAGAATTTTGCAACTATTTATAATGTCTAACTG
>QCFJ01000058.1 GCA_003280265.1 Prochlorococcus sp. AG-363-G03
ATCTCATTATGTCTATTACTTTTTCTTTTGTGTTCCAGGTTTTAATGCGATCTTTTATGTTAAGTAGTTGTGATTCGGTTAGTTCAGGACGTGCTTTCCCAAGATTTTTCATTTATTTAAATACTTGTAGCTGTAATGATGATGATTTGTATGCAAAGTAAACAGAAAAGGGTAACCATAGAGTCTTACACATATGAATGTATGAATCGATTCTCACATGTCTATATATCTTGTCAATCGCCAGTTTGAAATAATCAACAACAACTCTTGTGGTTCATGCACTGTATCGATGATTCATAAATAGTATTGCTTTTAACTTACTCATATCAAATGTTTTAATTTTTTATTTACAGCAATTGAAATTATGCAACTCTTGGATCTTCTTTTTCATGTAATACTTTTTTGACCTTAGAATACTTTCTGCCGATTTTATATTGCCTATGGAATAGATTTAATTGGTTACTGTCAACATTAGTAGCTTTAGTTTTTATCTCTGCTACTGGTTTGGTCATTTGACTCCAGACAAAAAGCATCGCAAATGCAGAAACAAGCAATGGAAGATACGCTTTGATTAGGCTAACGACTACTAGAGTCGTTATAAAACACAGACAAAAGATAGCCCACTTAGGAACTTTATTATCTGTTAATTTTTTCTTTTTTGATTTTGAAGAAGGAATGATGAGCAGATCAGGAGTCATTCGTTATTAACTTGTATGAGTATTGGATTGGAGGATGTAATACTTGGTTTTATCTGGTGTGGCAATATATGTTCTTCAAAGCAGCTTTACTTTATAGGTATTCTGCTATTCGATTGAGATAGCCTAAAATTTTCGGACCATCGTGAAATTTCTAATACGGCGATTGATAATGACACAGTAATTCTAGTTTAACTAGATAATTTTTAACAAATTCAATCAAGATTGTAAATGTTTCTGGATAGATTATCCATAGAATTGATTTTTTACTGCCTTTTTTATAGCTATATTTGTTTTTATATGAAACTTATAATTCTCTTTTTGATTGTTTGCTTGGTGTATGTATTATTTTATTTCGCATTGTAATTCTGCTAGTGCTTCATTAGGAAGACCTAGGAAGGTATCTAAGATTTTATTTCCAGTTTTAGGTATTATGGAAATACCTACTAGCTTTGTTTTGCCATTGTTTTGAAGAACTTGACCTTCTCCTTCATGTAATTGACTTTTTACTTTTCCTGTTTTTAGTAAGGTGTTAACTATTAACCCAGGAAATTCAATGATAGCTCCAATGCTAAAAAGAAATTGGGATTCAAATTTTAATAACACTTCTCCAGAATTCTTATCAATAGTACCTGCTAGATGATCCATAGACATTTCTATCTTTAAACCTGGTGGTAATGGGAGAGATAAAAATTTTGTTGTTCTTGAAGTAAGAGGAGGTATTAAAAATGTTTTAGATGAAAAGCTTATATTAAGAAGATTATTTTTCTTGCTTGGAAATAATGTCGCTTTGCCTCCACCACCATAAGCATTATAGATAAATGGTGGATACGAGCCAATTGTTAATCGGCATCCATCTAAGCTCTTCATTTGCATAGAGTAATCAAAAACCAGGTTTTAGTATTGTAATAGATATAAATTCGTTTAACTAAGCTAAAAACAGCTACTCTGAGTAGTTAATAGTATTGCAAAAATAACTAAATTTGTTTGCAATAGCTGCCTACTCGTTAAAATGAATCGTAAATATACTAGCTAAGTCTTAGAGAACATTAATTGGAGATCACAGAACGAGTTATCAAATATTTTTCACTTAAATTATTATGTTCATTTGGCCATTCCAATCATGATTATGAACATAGTAAACTAAAATAATTAATTAAATAGGTTAACTGATGTCTGAAAATTTAACCCCAGATTGGTCCTCAGAGTTTGAACATTACAAGAAACTATCCAGAGAAGTAGTTACAAAAGAAGACAAGATTAATTTTTTTAATCAGAATCAGAAAGCTTTTTATCTAGATAACTTCTCTTCCAGCTGGGGCAATATGATGGACGAATATGTAGTTAAAGAGAGTGTGAGTTTAGATCAATTAAACAAACTTGAGGAAATGCAATGGCAGGAGATGCCTGAATCATTAAAATTATTTGCCTATGATTTTTGTATCAAGAATGGGTTTTGTTTTACTGGTACATCG
>QCFJ01000059.1 GCA_003280265.1 Prochlorococcus sp. AG-363-G03
TCCTGCTGTGCTAAAAGTTCTCTCCCAAGACTCACCTGGAGCAAACGCTAAATCTGGATGACTTAGATCATCATTTCCATCAAAAACAGCATTATGAGGAGCTAATTTGTTGTTGACAAACTTTACTGTGTCACCAGCACTTATGTTTACTGTGCTTGGCTCGAAAGCAAGCATCCCTGCATCGGTACCAAGCTTAACTTCAACAGTTGAAGCGTTCACATTGGATACTCCAATTACTAGGAAAGCAAAGAAAGCGAATAAAGCTGTTGAAATAGAACGAATCATGAATTTAATTCTTTTCTTTTGTAATTTTACTACTTTAGCTTCTGTTTGCCCTTTTAGTGTTTAGTTAAACCAGAATTATGTAAAACTTGACTTAGTGTTTTGGCATAGCTTATACCTCCAAAGGTTTCAGGAGAGGTTACTGGCTCATGTATAAAGTGTTTTTGTCTAAGACTAAATCTATCCCAGTTTGTAATTTGAATTGGGAGTAATATAATTAAAAGTTCAATCAGCCAATTCCAAAGAGGTATTTGAGGGACTTTTTTCATTCCTTTCCATCTTAGAAGCGTCTGAATTACTTCATTAATACTTGTGTGGGGTTGCCCTAAAACAAATTTTCTTATTTTAGTGCCATAAACAGGATTTGCATGGTCGAAATCAGAGGTAGCTAGATGTCCACAGATAAAAGCAATATCTGCTGCGTGAATAAAATGAAATCTTGAGAATAGTTTTATCCATCTTGCCAGCCAGATCCATTTCAATGCATCTTTGAGCCCTTCCGTAAGATAGCTAGTTGGAAATTTACTTTTACCGTCTAAACGTCCCCCAAATACGAGAGTAGGGAAAACAGCTATGATCTTTTTTGATAGAATGTGAGATTCAAGCTCTTGAAGACATTGTGCTTTTGTTTGTATGTATTCTGTTCCGAAGCTAAAAGATTCGGGTAATAAATTTAAGTTTCTGTCTAGTACACTTGCAGTTGAGAAATAAATAATTTGTTTAATATTTGAAGGGTTTAATAAATTGAGCAGATTTTTTACTGCATCAATATTTACTTCTTTCGCTCTTTTTGGATCACCCCAAGCAGTTGCTGTGTGAATAACTCTGTTTACTTGTGAAATTTCTTTTTTGAACTTATTTGTTTGTCTCAAATCACCTACTAAAACTTTAATCCTTGGATTCTCTATGTTTATTGAGGTTATTTTTTTAGGATCTCTAACCCATAAAAATAATTCTGAGTTGGAGTTTTCTATTAGCCAATTTGCTAAGTATTGCCCAACACATCCACTTGCTCCAGTAATCAGAATTATTTCGTTTTTCAAGATGAAACTTTTATAAGTTCATTGACATTCTTGCCAGCCTCAAAAAATACTCTTGCATTTTCTTCTGGCGTTCCAGGAAGTATTCCATGACCAAGGTTAAGAATATGTTTTCTGCCTTTTGCTTTTTTTACCACATCAACAATTCTTGATCTGATCGCATCAGGAGTACCAAATAATAGTCCTGGATCAACATTACCTTGAACTCCCACATGTTGAGGTAGCCTTTTTAATCCATCTAACATGTCAACTGTCCAATCTAGAGAGACTATATCTACACCGGTTTGTCCCATTCTTTCTAGAACTCCTGCACTGCCCGAGATGTATAAAATCATTGGGGTATCTGGATGTTTCTCTTTTACTAAGTTGACTACTTTTTGTTGATAAGGTGCAGCGAATTCGTCATAATCTTGTGGACTTAATTGTCCTGCCCATGAATCAAACATTTGAACTACTTGAGCCCCAGATTCAATTTGGTAAGACAAATAGTTTGCAATAGATTCTGCAAAGTGATTTAAAAGTTGATGCAGTAGCTCTGGCTCTTGGAATGCCATTGCTTTTATAATTGCATAATTTTTGCTGCTTTTCCCTTCTACAACATATGCAGCAAGGGTCCAAGGAGCGCCCACAAAACCTAAAACGGTAGCTTTGTTGCCAACACTTTCCCTGAGTCTTGAAAGGACTTCACCAACAAAAGACATACTTTCTTTGGGTTGAAGTGGCTTTAGGTTCTTAACCTGTTTGAGGCTTCTTATTGGGTCATTTATCAAGGGCCCTTTGCTCTCAACTATGTCAAAGTCAATCCCCATGCCAGGAAGAGGAGTCAAGATA
>QCFJ01000060.1 GCA_003280265.1 Prochlorococcus sp. AG-363-G03
AAGTAAGTCCAGATAGTTGTATACAAGAAGTGTCCGCAGGAAGTATCACTATTATTAAAAATGGAGAATTAAAATTAACTACATTAATTGATTGGAGTCTATCTGAGAATGTAGATATACAAATTGAAGATTTAGAGAATATTAATTACATAAGTTCCTCAACAGTTGTTTATTCTCCCGAGCTTAAACTTATTAGCGTTGAGGAATCTGTAAAAAGTCTAATCAATTTACTTAACTCTATCTCAATAGATCATGTTAAATCTTTTGTTTTGATTTTATATAAAAATTCCCCTATTTCATATGCCTTGAGTGGTGTAATCAGAACAGCAATCATAGAAATGCCATATTGTGAATTTTCCATATTTTACCTTCCACCAGAATCGGAGCTATTGTTAAGTAATGACAAGTGGAATAACATATGGAATCTTCTGTCTACCCATACGGAATTGCGTTATGTCAATAATAAGTTTGAAACATCTAAGTTAAAACAATTAGAAGATCGTTTTAATTTGATTAGTGACGGCACTGATCGACTAGAAGGATTAATTAAGCAAAATTTGAATCAATATAATCTATTGCCCGATGAAGTTGAAATCGCAGTAGAGGCTACAGGGTTGAATTTCAGAGATGTTATTAATGCATTGGGTCTTTTAAAGGAACATAATTCATCTTTAGGTTTAGATGACGAGGTTAAGTTGCCATTTGGTGGAGAATGCGTTGGTCGGATAGTTAACGTAGGTGAAAATATTGATACGGCTCTTATAGGTAGAAGAGTAATTGCAGCATTAACTGTAGGTAGCCTAGCAAGTCACGTTGTAGCGCGTCATGAGTTCTGTATTCCACTACCTATAGACATGACAATTGAGGAGGGTGCGAGCATCTCTACTGTTTTTTTAACAGCTTATTATGGACTTATTTCACTTGCAAACTTACAAAAAGGAGAAACTGTTTTAGTGCATTCCGCTGCTGGTGGCGTTGGCCAAGCTGCAATACAGGTAATAAAACATCTTGGCGGTCATATTATTGCTACTGCAAGTAAATCAAAACATTCTTATCTTTTAAATCAGGGCATAGACGTTGTATTTGATTCTCGTACCACTGATTTTGCTGATCGAGTTTTAGATTATACAAATGGTCGAGGGGTTGACATTGTATTAAATTCTTTAAAAGGTGACAGGGTTGACGCTAGTTTTAAATCCCTCTCTAAGGGGGGACGTTTTATTGAGCTTGGCAAATTAGATATTTGGACTCAGGAACAAGTAAAAGAGCATCGACCTGATTCGATATATCTACCTTTTGATTTGCTAGAAGTATCAGAGTCAAAACCAAAAGAAATCAATAAGTTATTAATAAATATCATAAATGATTTTAATAAAGGTAAGTTAAAGAAAATACCATTAGAGATATGGCCAATTGACAAACATGTTGAGGCCTTTAGATATATGGCTCAAGCTAGTCATATTGGAAAAATAGTAATTAATCAACCTATCCATAAAGAGCCTATCCTAATTTCGAAGAAAGCTTCTTATCTTATTACTGGTGCATTCGGAGCTTTAGGGATCGAATTGATTCATTGGTTAGTAGGACAAGGAGCTACATCTTTAGTACTAGTAAGTAGATCAATTAATGAACCAACTCCAGAAGCACAAGAAACCATTCGTTTTTTAGAAAAGAATAAGATTGACTATTATTTAATAGCCTATGATCTTTCCATCTCTCCATTAAATACATCTATTAATGATAGTTTACTTGAAAAAATCAAGAACTTATCACTTAATAAAAAAACATTATTAGGAATATTTCATTGTGCAGGTGTTCTAAGCGATGCTTCTCTAACAGATTTACATCATCAAAATATAAAGCCTGTTATTACTTCAAAAGTCAATGGTTGGAGAAATCTTGAGTCTATTGCCGCTGACCTTGGAAAAATTAAATTTATCATAGGTTTTTCATCCATTGCTTCTTTACTTGGTTCTCCAGGACAAGCTTCATATGCTGCAGCCAATGGTGCCATCGATGGTTTTTGTGCAAGCAATACAGACCAAATAGTTCGATTGTCTATTCAATGGGGACCTTGGAATGGCGCTGGCATGGCCTTTGGTAAAAAGCAGAGATTTGAGCG
>QCFJ01000061.1 GCA_003280265.1 Prochlorococcus sp. AG-363-G03
ATCTCAGCCATATTATCTGAAAGTCGAATTTCCAATACAGCTTTTAAAGATCCTTTAGTTGATAGCCAACAACTCATGAATATTTTATCTAATTCTTTGTTTGCAAAAACATCTGCAGTCGTTTGACCATGCAGAAAAGCAACAGCACCCTCCCCTTTTAGAAGTAATGCAGGGAATTTCTCGTCCCAAATCAATGATTTAGCTTCTGTCATTACAAGCTTTTAGCTCTTCCAACAATCTCTTTTAAAAAGAAAATACTATTTAAATCTAAATCAGCTTTGGCCATGGCATCTGCACCACCTTCTTCTCTATCGACTATTGCCAATACTTGCTTAACAAAATAACCTTGATTTCTAAGTTGTTCAACAGCTTTTAAAGAGGAGCCACCAGTAGTCACAACATCCTCTAGGACAGTAATCAGAGAACCCTTTGGAGGCAAAGGGCCTTCAATCCATGCTCCAGTACCATGTCCTTTGGCTTCTTTCCTTACTATTAAACCGCTTAACTCAATACCTGATTGGGCTGCCAACATCACAACGCCACTAACAAGAGGGTCCGCGCCCAAAGTCAATCCAGCTACGCCACTATCACCTTGATTTATTTGTTTAAGGAATAGTGAACTTATCGACAAGAGACCTAGACCAGAGAGAGAGACAGGCTTGCAATTGACATAATGAGAACTTTTTTTCCCGGAAGCCAAAGAAAAATCTCCAAACCTATAAGCTTTTTGAGCCAATAAAGTTAAAAGAGTTTCTCTTTCGCCATCTAATGAAGGATTCAATGGGGTCATATCTTTATATGCAAGTTTAATTATTAAACATCTTGGTGGGATTAGATATATATTTACTTTAGGCAAACAAATTAACTATTATCAAAAAAAGTTTTTAGTTCTGCTTTTTTGGGGGTGTAGCAATCTGGTGAATGCAGCGAACTCATAATTCGCCTTAGGCGAGTTCGATCCTCGCCACCCCCATAGAAATTTATTGATGAGTTTATTACTTCTTTTTATATTGCTTGTAATACCTGCATTTTTCAATGCAGGTCAATTTGCTATTTTGCGACTTCGTTCAACCAAGGTTCAAAGACTGATAGATGATGGACTACCAGGATCCAATTCCATAATTCGTCTGCAGAAAAGGCTTAGAAGAACCCTATTAATAGCAGAATTAGGAATAACTATTTCATTAATTTCAATTGGTTGGATCTGTAAAAATTTAGCAACTCAATGGTGGGGAAATAATGCTTCAATTAACTATTTTTTAGATCTAGGACTTTTTATTACTGTTGTACTTTTGGCAACTCTTATATCAGGTCTTCTTCCAAAAGCACTTGTTCTTAATCAACCAGAGAATTCTGCTCTAAAATTATCACCTCTAATTGAAGCAGCAATAAAATGGATGTCTCCATTCCTTTCTTTGCTAGAAGGACTTGCTTTACTAATTCTTAGATTGTTTGGACTCAATACTCAATCAGAAAGTCTTACAACAGCTGCATTCTCTGCAGGAGAATTAGAAAAATTAATTGAAACTGGGGGCGTAACAGGATTAAAACCTGACGAAAGAAACATACTTGAAGGTGTATTTGCTTTAAGAGACACCCAAGTCAGAGAGGTAATGGTTCCTAGGTCAGGAATGGTTACTCTTCCGAAAGAGGTTTCCTTCACACAAATGATGGAAGAAGTTCATAAAACTCGTCATGCAAGATACGTAGTAATTGATGATTCACTCGATAATGTGCTTGGAGTTTTAGATTTAAGGCAACTTGCTGATCCAATAGCCAAAGGGGAAATGCAAGCGAACTCTTCTTTAAAGCCTTACATAAAACCAGTTATTCGTGTTTTAGAAACTTCTACTTTGGCCGAATTACTACCCCTAATAAAAAATGGGAACCCACTCCTATTGGTAGTTGATGAATATGGAGGAACTGAAGGATTAATAACATCAGCAGACTTAACAGGTGAAATTGTTGGTGATGAAATTCAATTTGACAATAAAGAATCTGAGCTAAAACCTATTGATGACTTGAAAAAAACCTGGATTACTTCTGGTGAAATAGAAGTAATAGAACTAAATAGAGAGCTTAAATTAGAATTAC